>NZ_RZRO01000138.1:0-12527 GCF_003997975.1 Mesorhizobium sp. M7A.F.Ca.US.005.03.1.1 | reverse complement strand
CTTTTGGCTCTCGCCAACCTTGGGCTCAGCGGGCGGCAGCGTCGAGGCTTTCTCTACCGGCGGCGTCGGGGCGGTTGTCTCACTGGAAGCGGCCAACGTTTGACTGTCGCTGGTCATCGTATCCGGCTGGATTGGCGGCGATGCCTTTTCGGGTGGCGGCCTGGCGTCCGTTGCGGGTGACTTCGCGACGACGTCGTTCTGCGAGGGGACTTCGGCGGGCTTGGTAGGCTCCGGCTTTTGAACCCCCAACGTATCTGCCGGATTTTCAGCCGCCTGTCCGCTGGCCTGCACGGGCGAAACTGCCTTTGCCGGCTCAGGGGCGGCAGAGTCCGCCAGGGGCGGCTTTGACAGGCCGGGCGGGAGCTTGGACGGCTCCGGTGGCAAAAGCGATGTCTTGCCGGCAGTCGGTGTGGCAGGCGTCATGAAGCCGCCCAGGTAAAGGCCCGCGCCGGAGGCCACAGCCAGCATCGCCAAGCCAGCGATCGCCAGGGTTCGGGTCTTTGTGGACCTTCCAGGCAAACGCGCCGTGGCCTCGCGCGGCATCGGCGCCGGAGGCGGCCGTTCGAACAAATGCGCGGGCCGCACGTGCTCTACGAAGGGCTGTCCGCCTGGGCCCGCTGCGGCTGCGTCGTCGTGCCTCTCAACATTGTGTGATCGTGCCTGGGTTTTGCTGCCGGATTTAAAGGTTCGCGGCAAAGCCGACCGATCGCGGGGTGTGATGGACGCCGGCGGGGTTGTCTCCTCGTTTTCGTCACGCGTCATCCTGGCGATTTCCGCCATGCTAACCGGTCGGTCCTGCGGATCCGGTTGCAGCATGGGTTCAACGATGTCACGAAAATCATCGTCGATGTCGGTGAGATCAGGCACGGTCCGGCGCTTTTCGATGACCTCGAATTGCGATCCGCTCATATCGATTGGCTTGCCGCGCAAGGCGGCAACCAGCACCAGCCCCAGGCTGTAGATATCGGATTGCTCACTGACATCGCCGCTGTAGAGCCCGAGCTGTTCGGGTGAAACATAGTTGTATTTTCCCGCAAACTTTCCGCCGATCAGGGTCTCACCGCCGACACTCGCCGACCGGGCGATACCGAAATCTATGATCTTCGCGCGGTCGACCCGGCCTCCCGGCAAGATGATGTTATCGGGCGAGAGGTCGCGGTGTATTGCTCCCGCCTGGTGCACGGCGCTCAGGCCGGAGGCGAGGCGGTGGCAGAGCTTGCGCACATCAGCCGCCGGCATCGCGCCACGCCGCATGATGTCGAACAGCGACTCACCGTCGACGAATTCCATGGCAAGGTAGGGACGGCCGATCCCGGGATCGATCGTGAAGACGTGGTAGCGCACGACCGCGTCATGCGACAGGTGATTGAGGATCAATGCCTCCTTGCGAAACAGCGACAAGATCGTCTGGTCACGGGCGAACTCGGGCAAGACGATCTTGATCGCGACATGGTCACCGGTCTGGATATTATGACCACGGTAAACCTCGCCCATGCCACCGAATGCGATGCGTTCGTCGAGCTCGTAGATGCCGCTGAGTTGCGTGCCTACGACGGTGTT
The DNA here is from genome assembly GCF_003997975.1 of Mesorhizobium sp. M7A.F.Ca.US.005.03.1.1. Classification (NCBI taxonomy): domain Bacteria; kingdom Pseudomonadati; phylum Pseudomonadota; class Alphaproteobacteria; order Hyphomicrobiales; family Phyllobacteriaceae; genus Mesorhizobium; species Mesorhizobium sp. M7A.F.Ca.US.005.03.1.1. The sequence goes on along the minus strand of NZ_RZRO01000138.1, from coordinate 10,967 downwards.
GGCCATGCCCCCCGATATGCGCGTCTTGTCGTCGGAGCCCATCAACCTCAGGCCTTCGCTCTATGCAGATATGGAGGAGGCAATTGGCCATCGCGCTCGTGTCCTATCTTTACGAGGACGATCGTGACGTTATCCGTTGCGCCGCGCGCCAGCACCATGTCGAGCAGGTTCTCGCAGGCTGCCTGAGGTGTCGCCGACACCGTCGCCGCCTCGATCTCGGCGTCGGTGACATGCGCCGTCAGACCATCCGTGCTCAACACAAAAATATCCCCCGGCATGATTTCTCCCTGCTGGAAATCGATGACAATCTCGTCGCTGACGCCGATCGCTTGCGTGATGACATTGCGGCGCGGCCACGTGCGTGCTTCGGCTGCGCTGATGATACCGCGGTCGATGAGCTCCTGAACTTCGGTGTGGTCTCTCGAGATCTGCGAGATCGAGGCGTTGCGGACAAGATAGACGCGGCTGTCACCCGCCCACAGGCAGGCAAACCGCCCGTCCATCGCCAGCAGGGCGGCAACGGTGGAACCGATGGTTATGCCGCGGGATTCAGATATGCCTCGGATCTCGGCATTGGCCCGGCCCAGCCTGTCCTCGAAGCGGGCGCGAAGATCGGGAGCTGAGCTCGCAATGCCGATTGTTGACAGATGATCGACGATACTGGCGGAAGCGACCTCTCCGGCGTCATGTCCACCCATTCCGTCGGCTACCACCCAGACGCCAGTTTGTGGCTCGACCAGATAGCTGTCTTCATTGAGCTCACGGACACAGCCTTTGTGGCTCACGCCGAAGCTCTCAACGGAAAGGGCGACAGTATTCAATTTGCCACCAAGCGCTTTTCAAGCGTCCTTCTGCGGCGCACCTTTGGACGCTCGCTGGCGCCACTTTGCCACAGGCTCGAACATTAAAGTATCGAAAACTAAGGAAAACCAGGCTTTGAACGCCGTGGTCAGCGGACCGACGCCATGTTCAGCAGATGAACCCTGTTCAAAACGCCTTGGGACAGCTGAATCCGGACAGGGCCGGGAGGAAGAAGGGGTTGGAGCCTGAGCCTGTCTGGAGAGCATAAGTAACGTCGCGTCCGCCGATCACGAAGCGCGCTTGCATGTTGCTGCCGTCGCCGGTGACGGCAGCCTTGTCCAGAAGTCGTTTCAGCGCCCAGGGCCCTTCGAACTTGATGGCGGATTCGCGGCCTGGCATCTCCGGCGTCAAGCTTAGGCTGGCGGACGCGGAAGCTGCCTCGCCCGGCCAGGTGACCGCGCTCGGCGCGTTGCCCGTCTGATTGCTCCAGACGATCTGGCCTTCGGCATCGAGTATCGCCGTATCGACATCGCTATTCAGTGAGAACGGTGTGAAAGTGATGCTGACCGAAGGCAACGAACCGCCCGATGGGAAGAAGGCGCTGCGGATTTCCGCCGCAAGCTGGAAGTCTTTCAGGGTCGATTTCGACAGGTCGCGTCCAAATCGCGCATCCTGTTTCCAAGTCCAGTCCTGGCTGGTCATGTCGATCAGCGATGCTAGATTTTGTGCGAAGAACCGGTCCAGCAAGCCGCCAGGGGCGAACAATTTGGCGAAATCTGCCATCGCAACATCCTCGGTGGCGTCGCGGGCGAAGGGATAACGGCCGCTGATTGCGGCTTCACAAGGGGCTGTGACCGTCTGGTCAAGTATCTGATTCAAGTTGGTCACCGAGGTTTCGGCAACGTTGCCTTCGAACTCATCCGCCGTCGCGTTGACCATCCGGCCGAGTTGCTTGGGCAGGCGCGAGACATTGGCGCGAAGCGTGGCTATCTGCAGCTGCAGGTTCGAATTGACGCGTTCCGTCTGCGAAGGAACTTCGGCCGCCAGTTGCAGGCTCTGATAGATATCGCTGAAGTTTTGGGTCAGAGCATCGATCGGGCGATGTCCGGCAGGGCCGTTCACCAGGGCCTGGAATGGTCTGAATTGCGCTTCGATGTTTGCTCCTGGACTGAAGTTCCGTGCGTCGGCGGCCCCGGTGCCGGCGCGGCTTTGCGATTTGCCGCTGGCGATTGTTATGCCGATGCGGGCCAGGCCCTTGGCCAGATCCGCGGGGTTGCGCGGCGGGTTCTGGGCCGTGCCTTCGATCTCGGTGCCGGGATCGGGGCCGTCACCTGAGTCCCGCGTCAGAGCTGTTTCATCGGCGATTGCCGCAAAGAGCTGATTCATCGGTGAGCTTGGGGAGGCAGCGGCCGAAAGTGCGATGTAGTGCGGCTTGTCCGTCAGCATCGCCTTGAATTTCAACTGGCCGAGAACGCCGTTCCACGCGGCCGCGAACTCCTTGCCGTAGCGATCAAGAAGTTCGGGGCCGAGCTTGAGCAATTGCTGGTTGATATCGCCTTGTTCGCCGCCGCCCCCGAGAACCCACTGCTCGTCGACAAGCATCTGCGCAATGCGCGACAGTTGCCGGAGATAGAAGGTGTTGAAGCCGGAATGAGTATAGATGCCGGGAATACGAAGCCCTGACAGATCGCCGCCATCGATGCGCTCGAACAGCAGCTGCGCTTCCGGCCCGCCTTTCTGAGACAGTGAAAAATCGTCCAGCACCGCTGCGTATATAGCCGACTTGATCAAGGCCGAAGCGCGATCGGCAAGGCTCATACGCCCGAGTGAACGTTGAGCGGCTTCGACAAGCGGCTGGTTGAGTTCGAAGACCGGATCATAGGCGTCGTCCAATGCCAGCATGGCGCGCAGGTGCTTTTGGAGCTGCTCGCGTCCTTCGCGATTGTTTTCGCCCGGATATCGGTTCTGCTCCCAGTCCCGCTTCATCCACGAAACGATCAAAGCGTCATCGACCTTCGGTGCCTTGCCGCCAAGCATCAGATAGATTTTCAACGGTTCGTAGAGGGCGACGGGATCGGCCATCTTGGCCTGGATCGTCCGCTCGGCCTGGATCAACAGGCGCGATCGGAGCAGTCGCTCCAGCGCCTGCCGATAGGCTGTTTTGGATGCCGAAAGAAGTCTCTCCCTCTGGCTGAGGCCGAACGTCTCCTCTAACGGTGTCGGCAAGTCACCGGTTTCATACCCGGCCGGCAGATCGCGCAACTGGTCAAGCGGGCCGATGACGTTTTCAAGGTCGACATCGGTGACCGTGCTGGCCTTGAGCAACGGGGCCGCCGTCTCGCGATACTGGCCCATGGCCAGCGTTGTGGAGGCGATCAGCGACCGGTTGGAAGCAAAGCTCAGGGCGAGCGTACCCAGTGCGGCGGCGGCGATCAGCGTTATGGCACCCAGGCCACCAAATCTGACGATCGCCGCACGCCTTGCAGCCGATTTGTCATACGAAACCCAGCCCGATTCGGCAAAAATGACGTCCGTCAGCAGATCATGCAAAAAGAAGCTTTTGCCGGTTCCAGAAAGGTGAGGGCGGGAATTGCCACCGAAATTGCGCCCGATCGCGCCCAGCACCTGATCGATAGGCGTGCCCTCTTGCGTGCCGGACGAAAAATACAATCCACGCAGGCTGACATTCACCTGGCTGCGTCCGGGATTGAACAGAGCGGCGACAAAGCTGGTAACTCGGCCCTTTAGTGCGCCGAACTGTGCCGGAAAACCGAAGATGGAGATGCGCGTGACGGGATCAGTCTCTTCCTGGAGGCGGTCGGCCATCTCGTCGGCCAGTCGTTTTGCCAGCGCATCGAATTCGGCAGGGGCTCCAGCGGCCATGTTCCTGTCGCGCTCCGCGGTCTGGAATGTCGCGCCCCACACCTTGCGCCTTCGTGACTCGTCGAAACCGCCGAAGTAGTCCATGAAACCGGAGACAAGATCGGCCTTGGTGAAAATCAGATAGACTGGAAACTGAACTTTCAGCGTCTCGTGGATTTCCCTCAGCCGGTTGCGTATCTCGGCGACGTGGGTATCTAGCTGCCGGTCGTCGAAGCTCATCAGATCGGCAAGGCTGATGGCCAGGATGACGCCGTTTATCGGTTGCCGGGCGCGGTGCTTCTTGAGCAGTGACAGGAAGGAGAGCCAGCTCTTCTTGTCGCTCTCAGCATTGGAATCCTGCGTCGTGTAGCGACCTGCGGTGTCGATCAACACGGCCTGGTCGGTAAACCACCAGTCGCAGGCACGTGTTCCGCCAATGCCGGCCACCGGTTGGGCGTCTCCTGAACCGGCAAGCGGAAAATTCAGCCCCGAATTGACCAGTGCCGTTGTCTTGCCGGCACCCGGCGGGCCTATGACGACGTACCAGGGGACGTCGTAGAGGAAGTTGCGCTTGCCGCTCGACCCTTTGAGCGCCGCCAAGGCCTCATTCATGCGGGCTTCGAGCAGCCGCCCATCGTCATCATCGCGGTCATCATTGTGCGCAACGACGGTTTCGAGCGCTTTTTGCGCCTTCCTCCCCTGCCAGAAACGCAGCCCGTGAACAAGCGCCAGCGTCGCCACGATTACACCGATGATCGTTGCACGCAGCCAGGCAGGCCCGAGCGGCCGGCTATCGGCAAAGCGGATCAAGGGGCCGGCAAACCATATGGCCGTCGCGAAGCCGATCAGCGCGGTCATGCTGAATATCCGCAGCAGCCAACGCGTCATGGATGCTTCCAGCAGGTCGTCACAATGTCTCCTCCCTGGGGATCATCACATCGACACGGCGGTTCCTGGCGCGGCCTTCCGGCGTCGCGTTTTCGGCGATCGGTTCGTCCTCGCCCTTGCCGTCCACCGTCAGTCGCGAGGGATCGCTGAATTTCGCGGCCATCAGCGCTTCGACGGCTTTGGCCCGGGCCAGCGAAAGGTCGAAGTTGGATTTGAAGGCGCTCGACCGACGCGGTTTGACATTATCCGTGTGGCCGACGATCCGGATCGGTCCAGGCTCGTGCTCAAGAGCCGCGGCGATGTCGGCGGCGATGGGCTGAAATTCCGGCTTCGTCTCGGCCCTGCCGGACTGGAACAGCAGCAGATTGTTGATTTCCACGACGATGAAGTCGCCCTTGGTGCCAATGGCCAGTCCGCCGCCTTCGACGTCCTTGGCCAGCGCCGCACGAATACGATCGATCTGAGCGTTGGCCGCCGGTGGGGCGACTTTGGCTGGCTCGACCAGCGGCGCCACGCTGGCGCGCTCGATAGCGACGGGTATTGATGGGTTGAGTGCCAGCAATTCACCTGCGGCGGCGTCGCCTTCATTGGAGATGAAGACCCGCAATGCGAAGAACGCTGCCGCCAGCAGCGCCGACGCTGACGCGGCAACCACCCAAAGCGGCAGGCGGGCCGAGGACTGCGCCATCGTCTCGGCCAAGCCCTGCCAGCGCGGCGAGATGTCTTCACCCGCACGCGTCCTGAAGTAGCGAAGCGTCTCGTAGACGTCGCGTCGAACGCGCTCGAGATTGTTGTCTTCGCGCCTCACGCCGCGATACTGGCCCTCGAACCCCAGCGACAGACAGACATGCATCAGTTCGAGCAGATCGTAATGTGTCTCGGGATGGGCCAGGATCTTGTTCAGTGCTTCGTAGAAGCCTGTGCCGGAGGACTGGGTATGAAAGAACTGCCACGACATGCTGCGTTGCGACCAGTCGTCTTTCCCAGGCCAAGGCAGGTTGCCGATGAGATCGTCGGCTGTTTCGCACAGAACATAACGCGCAATCCGCGCATCCTCTTCGGCAACGTCCGATTTCTCCACCGTCCGGTCGAATTTTTCGATGGCCTCAGCGACATGTTGCGCCAGTGGCTCCGCCTGTCTTTCGACAGGCATCAGCCTGAGTTGCCCAAACAGCATCAGCAAAGGAGCGGCCGCAGCGAGAATAGTGTTTGCCGCGCAGTATCTGACCACCTCGGCGGCGCCGAGCAGCATGCGCTGCTCGATGGGCGGCTTTGATGCGGCGGCCGAAGAGCTGGTACCTGCTGGGGCACCCAGGGCCGGGCCTTGATAGATGACGGTTCCTGATACCCAGCCCGGTGGCCGCACGACGCCAGGATCGAACACGGTTGAATCCTCGATCCTGGAGGTGTCCGCGATGGATTGCTCCGGAACCGGCGGCGGTTTTTGCGTGCGCCGTGGATTTGCGCGAATGACGGTCTTGCCCGCCGGACCGAAGGGGTCGTCCTTCGAGCTCATCGCCGATCACCCGTGCAGGCGGGACACCCGCGATTGGGCGAGACAGGCGCAAGACGGTTTCTGGTCGGGTAAAGGGGCAGCTCCGGTCGGCCGCGGCAGTGTCCGCAGAAGGATTGGCCAGAAAATCCTGTCCCGCCGTAGCATGACATTGCCGCAGACCCCCAGGTCAATGAGTCTTACCCGCTTGGCGAACTGTCGTACGCGATTGTAATCTCAGAAATTGTTTATTGGAACCGGATGCCGGGCGTCGGAGGACTTTTCTGATTGCCCTGCCAGGCGTTTCCTGGATCGCCTATTTTTGCTTGTCGGCTTTGGCGTAGGCCTCGCTGAAATACGCCAGGAAGATGTCCAGCATGCCGTTTTCATGTGCCTCCTCCATGGTCCGCCATGTCGCGACATAGGCGTCCCAGGCCTGCCCCTTCTTCGATGTGAACGACGTAGGCGGGAGTTTCCTGCCGATCGCCTCGGGCGACAGGTCGTCAAGCAGTCGGGAGAGCGCAGCTTGCATGGCGGCATAGGTGGCGAATTCGTGCGTCTTCAGATCGCGGAATGCGTCCTCGATACTGCGCCTGGCATCAAGATAGCCGGCCCTGCGACGGGCGAACATGATTTCGAGGATTTCGTCGGTTCCTGGAACGAACTTCAGCGGATTGTTGTCGGCGGCGCTGATCATCGTTCGTTGTGTGCTCTTGGCCAGCATTTTCGCGGCCGCACGTGCTTTCAGCAGCAACGTCAGTTCCTCGACCACCGCCCGCAGGACCGCGCCGATTTCGGCGGCAACTTCATGCGGGTCGCGTAATTGAAGCAATTCCGGCGAAATGCCGGCTCCGATCGCGATCTCCCGCAAGACCTCGTCTCTGGTCGAAGGTAGGGGTGGGGAGTGCGGCGGAATGCGCTGCCCGGGCCGTTGCTGCGCGGGATCGAAGAAAGGTGCATGTTTAAATTCCAGCGGTCGGCCTGTCGCGGGCGGCATGTCTCGCTGCTCGGATTTGTAGCTGGGGTAGCCCGCCGTGGCGCGCTCTTCGTCGATCGATACCAAGATGACATAACGGCCGATCAGTATCCGGTCGCCATGGCCAAGCCGGTGTGGCCCGGTCATGCGCTGGCTCGATCCGTTGATGAAAGTCCCATTGCGCGAGATGTCGTGCAGCCAGAACGCGCCCGCCTCGTAGCGAACCTCGCAGTGGCGGCCCGAGATGAACTTGTCGGGATCCGGCAAGGTCCAGTCGCAAGCATCGCGTCCGATTTCGAAGCCGCGATCACGCGCCGCGTAGCTGGTCGAGGTACCAGCGGGCAAGGCGTCGACATTGTTGATTTCCAGACTGATGTGCATCCGAGATCGCCGTCGATCGTTGATCGGTACTCCGCCATTCTAGCAGCTTGCGGGTAAAACAGGACAGAAGCGTTTCAAGCCGATGAACCGGCTGGTTAATGCATGTCGCCCAAAAGTGCCCTCCGTTTGAGAAAACGACATTGCATGAAACAAGACCTGAAGGTGCAGCGCGTGAATCCGACCAACCGCGATACGGTTTGGGTTTCTGTCGCCCCATGTCCTCTTTGGCCAGCAGGAAAACATGTGGTAGGCTCAACATGGCCTGGCGTGGCGGATTTAAGAAGTTCCTGAACGGAATGCTGTTAATATAGCGGGAACTTCAAATCCATCACATTGGCGGCCGCGTCCAGGAGGGGGCTCGACCCATGCCCAATGAACGTGCCACCGTTGTCCGGACACCGGTTGGCTCCGAGCTGTTGACCTTCACGCATCTTGTCGGACGCGATGAGATCAGCCGTTGTTTTGCCTATACGGTCGGATTCGTGAGCACCGACTCCGATATCGATCCGTTGAAGATGCTGGGCGGGCCGCTCTCGATCGAAGCTGAATCTGATCCGAAACGCTGGTTCAGCGGCATCGTCTCCGAGTTCCGGCTCACCCGGCTGGAAGATCGGCTGGCCTACTATGAGGCGGTCATCAGGCCGTGGCTCTGGTTTCTCGGCAACACCACCGATTGCCGTATTTTCCAGAACAAGAGCGTCCTCGACATCGTCAAGGACATCTTCAAGAAATACGGTATCGCGGAATTCGATCTGCGCCTGCAAGGGTCCTATCCCCCGCGCGAATATTGCGTGCAGTACGACGAACCCGATCTGGATTTCGTGCAGCGGCTGCTGGAGCATGAAGGCATCCTGTATTTCTTCGAGCATGATGACGGCAAGCACACGCTTGTCCTGGCCGATGCGATGAGCAAGCTGAAGCCTGCGCCGGGCTACGAGAAAGTGCTCTATAACTTTGAAGGTCAGGGTTCGCGGCGCGATGTCGAATACATCACTGAATGGATACCGGGCAGTTCGGTGCGCCCAGGCGCGTATGCCCACACCGACTATGATTTCACGAAGCCGGGCGCCGATCTCATGGCCAAGTCGGCCCAGCCGTTCAGCCACAAGGAGGCAGCGGGCGAGAACTACCGCCAGCCCGGCGCGCATCTCGAAACGGGCCGGGGAGACAGCCTGGCCGCGATCCGGCGTGAGGAAATCCAGGCCGTCCACCAGCGCATCGCCGCCGTCGGCACCGTGCGCGGCCTCTATTCGGGCTGCACGTTCAAGCTGGATAGCTTTCCGCGCGAGGACCAGAATCAGGAGTATCTGGTGGTCAGCGCCGAATACAGACTGTTTGATCCAGGCTACAGAGCCCATGCTGACGTCGACAGCGAGAACTTCAAGGTGATCCTCGGCCTGGCGCCGACCGCCTTGCCCTATCGTCCACCACGGATCACGCCACGGCCGATCATGCGCGGGCCGCAGACGGCGACGGTGGTCGGCCCGTCCGGCGAAGAAATATTCACCGACAAATATGCGCGGGTGAAGGTGCAGTTCCATTGGGACCGTCTGGGCAAGAACGACCAGAACAGCTCCTGTTTCGTGCGAGTGTCGCAGACCTGGGCCGGCAGCGGCTGGGGCTTCATCCAGATCCCGCGCATCGGCCAGGAGGTGATCGTCGACTTCATCGAAGGCGACCCGGACCTGCCGATCATCACCGGCCGGGTCTACAACGCCTCGCAGATGCCGCCCTACGGGCTGCCGGGCAGCGCCACGCAATCGGGCTGGAAGTCCGACTCCTCCAAAGGCGGTGGCGGCTATAACGAGCTGATGTTCGAGGACAAGGCCGGCTCCGAACTGGTCAATTTCCAGGCGCAGAAGGACCATAACCTTCTGGTCAAGCACGACCGCACCAAGCTGGTGCAGCACGACCAGTCCGACCGCATCGACCACGACGCCAAGCACTCCGTCGGCCACAACCTCGACGAGGACGTCGGCAACAACAAGACGGTCAAGGTCCGCGTCGACCAGACCACCAACATCGGCAAGAACGATACCGAGACGGTGGGCGTCAACCGCTCGCTGACGGTTGGCTCGAACGAGACGATCGGCGTCGGGGCGAACTCGATGGAGACGATCGGGTCCAATCACACGCAGACCGTCGGGTTGATCCAGACGATTACCGTGGGCGCGGCGCGAGTGGATTCAGTGGGCGCAGCGGAAACCCGAAGCGTTGGCGCCGTCCAGACGAATGAGATCGGCGCATCGCGCTCGATGACGGTGGGGGCCGGACAGACTCACACCATCGGAGCGGCGGACAATTGGACAATCGCCGCCGCGCAGAGCGTGAAAATCGGCGCGGACCAGAGTTTCACCATCGGCGGCGCGCAGTCGTCGCAAATCGGCAAAGGCAGGTCGGCAAAAATCGGCGCTGACGACGCAACCGATGTCGGAGGCGGGCACGCGCTCAAGGTCGGCAAGGGCAGCGGAATCCAGATTGCGGACGACAGCTCGATCAAGGTCGGCAAGAACCTGGTAATCGAGGCGGGTGACTCGATCACACTCAGATGCGGCTCGGCGTCGATCACAATGAAAAAGGACGGCACCATTGTTGCCGACGGCAAGGACATAACGCTCAAGGGCAGCGGCAAGATTACCGTCAAGGCGGACGGCGACGTGATCGTCAAGGGAAGCACCATCAACAACAACTGAGGGCGTCATCATGGCAGTGCTGGATCGTATCGATGGCGTAGTGATCGGCCTGCTGATTGGTTTCGAGGGCGGGGCGCCGCTTGTCGTCTTCGTTGGCAATCCGCGCGAGACGGCGATTGCGGCGCGCAGCCTGACTGAACTGGACATTTCGGCGATCGGTTCAGAACTGGCCCTTCTGTTCGAGGAGGGTGATCCCACGCGGCCGCTGGTCGTTGGACGCATCGTCGATCCGGCGCACAAGAACAGGGGGTTGAAAGTCGCTCGCGAAGGCGACCGTGTCGTCATCACCGGAGACGAGCGCATAGAACTGCGCTGCGGCCTGGCGTCGATCATTCTAGAAAAGAATGGCCGCGTGACCATTCGCGGCAGCCAGTTGACGAGCCAGGCCAGCGGGACCAACCGTATCCGCGGCGGGGCCGTGCATCTCAATTGAGGTATTGCCGATGCACCCCGTCGCGACCATCGCCGCCATCGTGGATCAACATGCCGAAGATGCCGCTTTCCTCTGGCTTCGCCGCCGCCGCGAAATCGATGGTTCGATTCTCGAGGAGACGGACATCGGCCGCATCGACCAGCGTCTCGACGCGAACATCGAAGGGCTCATGGCTGCCGGCAAGGCCGGCTGGGATGCGGCCCGGGCCCGTTTCACAGACTATGCCGAGCCGGGCGAGCTTTTCGCACTTGGCACGCTGGCATTGCATTGGGGCGATGCTGATCTGGTAGCGATTGCGATCGACGCCGCGGCGAGCCTCGGTGAGGCCGGCCTGTCGAGCCTGTCCGCCGCAGTCGCGCGCACACCGCGTGAAAAACTGCGGCCGTTCGTGGCCGAATGGCTGGACACCCGAGATGCGCCGCAGCGTTGCCTTGGGCTGTC
>NZ_RZRO01000137.1:0-12838 GCF_003997975.1 Mesorhizobium sp. M7A.F.Ca.US.005.03.1.1 | reverse complement strand
ACCAGCACCATCGTGTAGGGGCGCACGCCCTCACCGAAAAAGTCCACGAACATCGCGGTCGTCCGATGGATGAGGTCTTCCTTCTGCGCTTTGGAGAGGGCCGCTTGCGGTAGCTTGATGTTGGCGAATGGCATGATGTTTCCTTAGCTTTTCGAGTGTGGAAGTCAGGCAGTCAGGAGAGCCAAGCCGGCCTGGTTGCCGCCTCAGACCACGCCGCCATTGGCGCGGATGATTTGCCCGTTGACCCAGAAGCTGTCCGGACCGGCCAGGAACGAGACCAGCCCGGCAATGTCGTCGGGCTGGCCGAGCCGGCCGAGCGGGATCATCTTGCCGATGGCCTCGATCTGCGCCTCGCTCTTGCCGTCCGTGAACAGCGCGGTCTCGATCGGTCCGGGCGCCACCGCGTTGACGGTGACACGGCGCGCGCCAAGCTCCTTGGCCAGGATGTGGGTCATCGCCTCGACACCCGCCTTTGTGGCGGCGTAAACGCCGTAGCCCGACTGATAAAGACCGACGACGCTGCTGGAAAAATTGATCATGCGGCCGCCGTCGCGAAGCCGGCGCGCACCTTCCCGCATGCCGCGAAACACGCCGCCGAGATTGATCGCGATCTGGGTGTCGAACGAAGCATCGTCGGTCTGCGCGATCGGCGAAATCTTCATGATGCCGGCATTGTTGACGAGGATGTCGATGCCGCCGAACGCCTTCTCGCCGGCGTCGAACAGCACGGCGATGCCGTTCGGATTGGCGATATCGGCCTGCACGGCGATCGCCCTGCCGCCGCCGGTCTCGATCGCGCGGACCAGTTCTTCGGCCTCCGCGCGGCCCCGTGCATAGTTGACGACAACGGCGACGCCGTCACGGGCGAGCCGCTGTGCGATGGCGGCGCCGATGCCTTTGGAGGCGCCGGTCACGATCGCGGTTCTGGTTTGATTTGTCATCGAAGTCTCTCCGCGTTGTTGGTGACACGGATATAGGCCAAGCCGAATTCCGGATAATCATCCACCCATTGACATCACTATTCGGGAACTGCGAACAAAGAGCATGGATCGGCTGGACACGATGCGGCTCTTTGTTCGCGTTCTGGAGCGGCGCAGCTTCACCGCTGCCGCGGCCGATCTCGGCCTGCCGCGCTCAACCGCGACGGAAGCCATCCGGCGGCTGGAGGAGCAACTCGGCGCGCGGCTGCTGGAACGAACGACGCGGCAGGTGAACGCCACCCAGGATGGTGAAGCCTACTATCGGCGCTGCCTGTCGATCCTGGCCGAGATCGAGGATGCCGAGGCCGCCTTCCGCAACGCCGAGCCTTTCGGCCTGCTGCGCATCGACGCCAGCACGCTGCTCACCCGCACATTCCTGTTGCCGCGCCTGCCGGAGTTTCTCGACCGCTATCCCCGCATCGACCTGCAGATCGGCCAGAGCGACCGGCTGGTCGATCTCGTGCGTGAAGGCGTGGACTGCGTGATCCGCGTCGGCGAGCCGCCCGACAGCGGCATGATCATGCGGCGGCTCGCGATGATCCGCGAGATCACCTGCGCCAGCCCCGCCTATCTCGAGCGCCACGGCACGCCCGCCTCCCCCGATGCGCTCGATGGTCACCAGGCGGTGGGCTTTGTCTCGTCGCGCACCGGAGAGACCCTTCCGTTCGAATTCACTGTCGCCGGCAATATCCGTGAGGTGCGGCTGCCCGGCCGCGTCGCCGCCAACAATTCCGATACCGCCGCCGACCTGGCGCGGCTTGGCCTCGGCCTCATCCAGGCGCCGCGCTATCGCTTCGACAAAGACCTGGCCGAAGGGACGCTGGTCGAAGTGCTGGCCGATTATCCGCCATCGCCGACGCCGCTGTCGGCGCTCTACCCGCAGAACAGACAGCTCTCGCCGCGCCTTCGCGTCTTCCTCGACTGGGCCTCACGCATCTTCGCCGAGGCAAACCTGTAGGCTGCAAAACGCGCCACTCGCGATCAACTCGGTTTTGCAAACCCGGCCAGGGACGCATAGCCGCGTACCACGCTCTTGCGTTCTTCGCGCGAAGCGACGGCGTCGATGTCATCAAACCCATGCGGCGCCCGGGCCTCGACCATGTCTATGACCGCTTCCGGCCCGCCTTGCCGATTGGCCAGCACGATGGCCGATGTGGCCGGCCGCCGCTCCCCGTCATACCGTGTTAGCGCGGCTTCGACGGTCGGTCCTGCGGCCAGATGCATCGCAAGGCAACCAGCGTCGAGTATTGCCTGGCTGGCTCCGTTCGACCCCACCGGGTACATGGGATGCGCCGCATCGCCGAGCAGCGTCACCCGCCCGAACGACCATCGTGGCAGCGGGTCGCGGTCGCAGTTCGGATATTCGTAGAAGCCATCCGTTGCCTGGATGATCGAGGCGGGGTCGACAAAATCAAGCTGAAACCGGTCACGCACGAAGGGCAGCACATCGTCGATCACGCCCGGGCGGCTCCAGTCGCCGGGACGCAGCGGTGATGTGCCGCTATCGCCGGTATTGGCCATCACCGCCCAGTTCGTCAGCCTGGTCTCTTCGCGATCCGGCTCGATCGGATAATAGACGAACTTGGCGAAATTGCCGCCGGCAACCGCCATGGTGCGCCCGTCGCGCCAGACCGGCCACGGCGTGGCGCCGCGCCACAGCATCGTGCCGTTCCAGATCGGCGGCCCTTCTTCGGGATAGAGCACGGCCCTGACGGCGGAATGAATCCCGTCGGCGCCTATGAGCAGGTCGCCATGGGCCTCGCCGCGCGAGCCGTCATGCCGGCGGAAATGCGCCACGACCTCGCCCTCGTTCTGCTCGAAGGCATCGACACGGCTTGCCGTGCTGATGACGTCGCCGCCAAGCCTGTTCACCACGGCCCGGTGAATCAGCCCCAGCAGCCTGCCGCGATGAATGCTGATTTGCGGAACCTCATAGCCGGCATCGATGCCCCGCAATTCCTGCCATACGATCTGGCCGAAGCGGTTGGTGTAGACAAGCTCGCGTGTCCTCACCCCCTCCGCGTCGAGCGCCGGCATCAGCCCAAGCCCGGCCAGCGCCTTGACAGCGTGAGGCAGCATGTTGATGCCGACGCCAAGTTCGCGGATGTCGTCGGCCCGCTCGAAAAGTTCGACCTCGATGCCTGCCTCATGCAGGAACAGAGCAGTGGTGAGGCCGCCGATACCGGCCCCGGCGATCAATGCTTTCATCAGTCACTCCCTTGCCGTGAAAAGTCCCCCCGAGCCGGTCAGATGCCCGTCGACTTCGCGACGTCACGGCGATGCACGTGGCCGGGGATATTCGAGTTGCATGGCGACGAGGTCTGCCGTGCGGGCACCATGGCGGGCAGCGATGGCGCGCAGCGTTTCGTCCAGGACTTTTGCCGGTCTCCAGATGGCTTGACGACGAGGCTACCGGCGTTAGGTTTCGTCCGAAATGACATAAATCGGGCGAATACTGCCATGCGCAGGCACGTTGCCGTCGTCGTTCACCCCGGTTTCCAGCTTCTGGATGCGGCCGGGCCGACAACCGTCTTCGAGATTGCGGAGCGCTGCCGCCCGGACAGCTATGAGTTGGTTTTGCTGTCGCCCGGCGGCGGCGACGTTGAAAGCTCCTCTGGCCTGAAGCTTCTCACCAGACCTCTGCGCGACGGCCCTTTCGACACCGTCATCGTATCGGGCGGCGAAATCATCCGTTCCATCGAGGCGATGGAAGAGATCGTCGCCTGGTTGAGGCGGGTGCCGGCGCGGCGCACCACCAGCGTCTGCACCGGCGCGTACCTGCTGGCACGGGCGGGATTGCTCGACGGCCGCCGCGCCACCACGCACTGGGCCAGCAGTCACGACTTCCACCGCCGCTACCCGAAGGTCAGGCTGGATGCCGAGCGTATTTTCATCAGGGATGGCGACATCTGGACGTCGGCCGGCATCTCGGCCGGAATAGACCTGGCGCTTGCCCTCGTCGAAGATGACCTTGGCGCTGAAGTGGCGCGCCGCACCGCACAGCAGATCGTCATGCACCAGCGCCGGCCGGGCGGCCAGTCGCAATTCTCGGCCTTCGTCGAGCTGGGCGGGCGAACCGGCCGCTTCGCCGCGCTGATCGAGTGGGTGCGGGCAAACCTGGCCGAACCGCTGACCGTCGAATGCCTGGCCGATCACGCGGCCATGAGTCCCCGCAACTTCGCCCGCGCCTTCACGTCCGAGACCGGCGTCACGCCGGCAAAGGCGGTAGAGCGCATGCGCCTCGAGACGGCCCGCACGGCGATCGAGACCAGCCATCTCCCGCTTGAGCGCATCGCCGAAGCCGCCGGTTTTGGCGATCCCGGACGCATGCGGCGTGCCTTCCTGCGTACCCTTGGCCAGCCGCCGCAGGCGTTTCGGACGGCCGCCGAACACAGGGGGCTTCAGTGGGGCAGCCAAGCAGCGGCTCTGCCGGCTTAAACGCCGTTCCGGTCCAAAAGCGGACAAAACCGAATGAGCGCACTTGATCCAGACCGAAGTTTCACGAAAATCATTCCAAAGCCGGTTGCTGCCATTCAGTGCGCCACTTTCGGCCTGTTGGACTGGATATTGCGGCGCCTGGCCCAATCGCCGCAGATGACGAACCGGATAGCCATTATGAGGAGACTGTTTATAACGGTCGCTGAAATCGCGATGACCAAGGGGAGACGATGCGCTACATACGTCCGCTTTCAATAGAAGATGCCGTTGGCCAGTTGGCCGGGTCGGCTGGTACGGCCGCCATCCTCGCCGGAGGCAGCGACCTCCTGGTCAGGATGAAGGGCGGCTTTGCCGAACCAGAGTTGATCGTCGACATCAAGGCGATCGATGGCTTGAGCGAGATCCGGGAAACGGCTGAAGGCTTCAGCATCGGCGCCGCGGTCCCTTGCGCCGTCCTGGGAGAGAACACCGCCCTCAAGAAGGCATGGCCTGGTGTCGTCGAGGCGGCCAAGCTGATCGGCTCCAAGCAGGTGCAGGGCCGCTGCACCATCGTGGGCAATCTCTGCAACGCCTCGCCGGCCGCCGACAGCGTGCCGGCGCTGGTTGCCGCCGGCGCCAGGGCAGTGGTCGTCGGGCCGGCGGGCCGGCGCACGATCCCCGTGCAGAGCGTGCCGACCGCGCCGGGCAAGACGTCGCTGGCCAAAGGCGAGATCATCGAGGCGATCCTGCTCGACAAGCGCGAGCCGCGGTCTGGCGATGCCTATCTGCGTTTCATTCCACGCACCGAGATGGACATCGCGGTGGTCAGCGCCGGGGTGAACCTGACGCTCGACGAGCACGGTGTCGTCAAATCGGCCCGCGTGGCGCTGGGCGCCGTGGCGGCGACGGTGCTTCTGGTCGAAGAGGCCGCGGAGGTGCTCGTCGGCTCCAGGCTGGAAGAGGCGACGCTGGAGCGGCTCGCCAAGGTCTGTGCGGGTGCCTGCCGTCCCATCGACGACAAGCGCGGCACTATCGAATTCAGACGAAAAGTTGCGGGTGTGCTGGCCCAGCGGGCCGCCACATCAGCCTATGCACGTGCAGGAGGCAAATGATGGCTGGAATTGCAGTTTCAACGACAATCAACGGCGATGCTGTCGAGTATCTGTGCCAGCCCGACGAGACGCTGCTCGACGTCCTGCGCGATCGGCTGGGGCTGACGGGCGCCAAGGAAGGCTGCGGCACCGGCGACTGCGGCGCCTGCTCGATCATCCTCGATGACCGGTTGGTGTGCTCATGCCTGGTGCTCGGCGCCGAGGCTGAAGGCCGTCGCGTCGAGACCATCGAGGGCATGGCGCATGGCGATACGCTGCACCCGCTGCAGCAGAAATTCCTCGAGCACGCCGCATTGCAATGCGGCATCTGCACGCCGGGCTTCCTGATCGCGGCCAAGGACCTCCTGGCCAAGAACCCCGACCCGACCGAGGAGGAAATCCGCTTCGGCCTTGCCGGGAACCTCTGCCGCTGCACCGGTTACGACAAGATCGTGCGCGCCGTCCAGGATGCGGCCATCGTGATGAAGGGAGCCTGAGATGAATTTCGATCCACGTTTTTCCGGACGTAAATTCGCCTCCGTCGGCACACGTCCGATCCGTCCCGACGGCATCGACAAGGTGACGGGCCGCGCGCGCTACGGCGCCGACTTCAACATGGCCGGCCAGCTGGTCGGGCGTGTTCTGAGAAGCCCGCACGCCCACGCCAGGATCGTCAAGATCGACATTTCGAAGGCGGAAAAGCTCGCCGGCGTCAAGGCGGTGATCACCGCGGCCGACCTGCCGGACCTCACCGATGGCGATGCCGCCATGTACGACGTTCTCGACAATTGCATGGCGCGCACGAAAGCGCTCTATGACGGCCACGCGGTGGCCGCGGTCGCCGCGATCGACGCCCGCACCGCCAGGCAGGCGCTGAAGCTCATCGAGATCGAGTACGAGCTTTTGCCGCACGTCACCGATGTCGACGAGGCGGCGAAGCACACGGCGCCCTTGATCAATGATGCCATCTTCACCGTGGGCCTTGAGGAAAAGCCGGTAAAACCCTCCAACGTCACCAAGCGCAGCCAGTTTGGCCATGGCGATGTCCATCAGGGTTTCGGGCAGGCCGACTTCATCGTCGAGCGCTCCTTCAAGACCGAGCAGACGCACCAGGGCTATATCGAGCCGCATGCCTGCGTGGCGAATTTCAGCTCCGACGGCACCGCCGACCTCTGGGTGTGCACGCAGGGCCATTTCGTCTACCGCCAGCACTGCGCCCAGTTGCTTGGCATGGAAGCCTCGAAACTGCGCGTCACCTCCTCGGAGATCGGCGGCGGTTTTGGCGGCAAGACCCATGTCTGGGCCGAGCCGGTGGCGCTGGCGCTGTCGCGCAAGGCAGGACGGCCGGTGAAGCTGGTGATGACCCGCGACGAGGTGTTCCGCGCCTCGGGCCCGACCAGCGCCACCTCGATCGACGTCAAGATCGGCGCCCGCAAGGACGGCACGATCACCGCCGCCGAAGCGACGCTGCGCTACAGCTGCGGCCCGTATGCCGGCTCCTGGGCCGAGATCGGCGCCATGACCGCGTTCGCCTGCTACAAGCTCGATAACGTCAAGACGGTCGGCTACGAAGTGCTGGTCAACCGGCCGAAGACCGCGGCCTATCGCGCGCCTTCCGCACCCATGGCAGCCTTCGCGGTGGAAAGCGCGGTCGACGAGCTGGCCAAGAAGATCGGCATGGACCCGGTCGACTTCCGGATCAAAAACGCCGCGCAGGAAGGCACACGGTCCTCCTACGGTCCGGTCTACGGACCGATCGGCATCGGCCCGGCGCTCGAGGCGGTGAAGAGCCATCCGCACATGAAGGCGCCGCTGGGCAAGAACCAGGGCCGCGGCATGGCTTGCGGCTTCTGGTTCAACTTCGGCGGCCAGACCTGCACCGACCTCAACATCGGCATGGACGGCTCGGTCTCGCTTGCCGTCGGCACGGTCGACGTCGGTGGTTCGCGCGCGTCGCTGTCGCTGGTGGCGGCGGAGGAACTCGGCATCGACTATTCCCAGGTCAAGGCGATCGTCGCCGACACGTCCAGCCTCGGCTACAACGACATGACGGACGGCAGCCGCGGCACCTTCTCCTCTTCCATGGCAACGATTTCGGCCGCTCGCAACGCGATCAAGATCCTGCGCGAGCGCGCCGCGCAGATGTGGGACATTGCCGTCGACGACGTGGTCTGGGAAAAGGGCCACGCGATCGCCAAGGGCGAGAAGCACGGCAATCTCGGCAAGCTGTCGCTGAAGGAGATCGCGGTCGAGTCGGGCAAGACTGGCGGGCCGATCGCCGGCCACAGCGAGCTCGTCGCCGATGGCGCCGGCGTCTCCTTCGCCACCCATATCTGCGATATCGAGGTCGATCCCGAGACCGGCGCTGCCAGGGTCGTCCGCTACACGGTCGTACAGGATGCCGGCAAGGCGGTGCACCCGACCTATGTCGAGGGCCAGTACCAGGGCGGTGCCGCGCAAGGCATCGGCTGGGCGCTCAACGAGGAGTATATCTACGGCAAGGACGGGCGGCTGCAGAACGCCGGCTTCCTCGACTACCGCATCCCGGTCTGCTCGGACCTGCCGATGATCGACACGCAGATCCTCGAAATCCCCAACCCCAACCACCCCTACGGGGTGCGCGGCGTCGGCGAGACGTCGATCGTGCCGCCGCTGGCGGCGATCGCCAATGCGGTGTCGAACGCCGCGGGCGTGCGCATGACGCACATCCCGATGTCGCCGCCGCGCATCCTGGCGGCGATCGAGGCGGAACGGGAATGGTCGAAGTAACGCTCTGGGGCTCGCTCGCCGCGACCGCCGGAGGCAACAGCAAGGTCGAGATCGAGGCCAAGGACATAAGGGAGCTGTTCAGGAAGCTGGCTGAACAGTATCCCGGCCTCGAGCCCTTGATCGACAAGGGCATCGCGGTTGCGATCGACGGGACGATCTATAGGGATACGTGGTCGAAAAAGCTGCCGGAGGGGGCGGAGATTTTTTTGCTGCCGCGGCTGGCGGGGGGATAGGCGGACACATGGCAGGGTAAAAGGTGCACTGTCACCGTAATTCTAAAAAGTACACTGTCACCGTAATTCTAAGAAGGCCAAAAGCCGCTGTTGGATTCGACCGGGAGGAGGGTCTGATTTGCGCCCCATGCCGGTCATCGCCACGGCTCATCGCCTCTTCTCACGAGCGGACATCTTCGCGACTAGGCTGAAGCTCGCTCGGCGCCGAGAACCCGCAGCGGAATGTCATGGACTCGATGGTCGGCCCTCTCATCTTTCCGTCCGCCCACCGCATATGCGCGACGTCGAAACCCCGGGAAGGATTGCGTTGGTGCGGCGCTGATCAGACTGGTTGCGCCTCTTCAGTGTGGCGTGCGTTCCAATGGCGCAGCAGGACCGGGACCAAAAGCGCCACGCCGAGTAGCGAGGAATAGAGTTCGGGTGCCACCAGAAGCAGGGCGGCGAACACGAGCAGCACGTTTTCCCATGGGCGTGTGCGCACCAGAAGATAGCGCGATAGCGCGGCGCCCAGGCAGGTGATGCCCAGCACGCAGCCGAAAAAGGCGAGGAAGAAGTTCGGCCAGGTGAAATCCTTCGTCACCAGCAGCAGGGACGGTGAGAAGACGAACACGAAAGGAACCAGTGCCTTACCCATCCCCAGCCGGAAGGCGGTGTTGCCGGTCTTGAACGGGTCCGCCCCCGCCATGCCAGCGGCGGCGTACGCCGCCAGCGCCACCGGTGGCGTGATGTCCGCCAGCAGTCCGTAATAGAACACGAAGAAGTGAGCGACGATCGGCTCGGTGCCGAGCATGACAAGCGCCGGCGCCGCGATCGTCACCATAATGATGTAGTTCGCGGTCGTCGGGATGCCGCAGCCCATCAGGATGCAGACGACGCCAGTCATGATCAAGGTGAACAATAGGGTCAGGCCCTGGGCCGAGAAGATCGCCTCGGGGATGAAGGTGCCGAAGAGAAGGGAAAGGTGTCCGGCCGTCGATGTGACGATGTAGGACAGCTTGAAGCCCACTCCGGTCAGGGTGACGACGCCCACGACGATGCCGACGGTTGCGGCAGCGGCTCCGACTGCGAGCGCATATTTGGCGCCGTCGCGCAGACACGTCACGATGTCGGCGACCGACATGCGCCGGCGCGGATTGAGCAAGCCGACGAGAATACACAAGGTGATGCCCCAGAAGGCGGCCATGTAGGGCGTGTAGCCCGAGAGCAGCACGCCGATGAGAACGACGAGCGGGATGATCGTCGGCCAGTCCCGCTTCAGCGCCTCGACGACATCGGGCATCTCGTCCGGCCTGAGCCCCCTGAGGCCGGTTCGCTTGGCCTCGAAATGCACCTGCATGAACACGCCAAAGAAGTGCATGAAGGCGGGCACGATGGCGGCAAGGATGATGGTCGTGTAGGGCAGTTCGAGAAATTCGATCATCAGGAAGGCCGCTGCGCCCATGATCGGTGGCGTCACCTGGCCGCCGGTCGAGGACGCCGCTTCCACCGCTGCGGCGAAATGTTTCTTGTAGCCGAGCTTGATCATCGCCGGGATGGTCAGCGAGCCGACGGTAACGGTGTTGGCGACCGACGAGCCGGAAATCATGCCGAACAGCGCCGAGCCGAAGATCGACACCTTGGCGGGACCGCCGGCGTAGCGGCCGGCGACCCACGCCGCGCAGTCGAGGAAGAGCTGGCCGAGGCCAATGCGGGTGGCGAAGACGCCGAACAGCACGAAGTGGAAGACGTAGGTGGCGACGACGCCGAGCGCGATGCCGTAGATGCCCTGCGTCGTCAGATAAAGGTGATCGACAAGCTGGGAGACGGACGCGCCGGGGTGCACCAGAATGCTCGGCATGTACCGCCCCAACAGCGCGTAGGCCATGAAGACGACGGCGATGATGGGCAGCGGGATGCCGACGGAGCGGCGCGTCGCCTCCAGCAGAAGCAGGATGAGGATAAGGCCGAACACCACGTCGAGCGCCGTGGGATTGCCGACGCGGAAGGCAAGGTCGTCGAGCGGGATCATAGGCACGTGCATGACGACGACGACCGCAGCGATCGCCAGCAGCCAGTCGAAAAGGGGTATGCCGAGCGGCCGCAGGAGGCTGGACCGCGCGGGCTGGTCGTAGCTTTTCTTCACCAGCGGGAAGACGAGGAAGATCAGCGCCAGCACCATCGACAGGTGGATGCCCCGGTGCAGCATTTCCTGCAGCAGGCCGAAACCGGCGGTGTAGTAGTGAAACAGTGACAGCGCCACCAGGAGGAAGCCGACCAGCCAGCCCGCGACACGGGTCAGTGGCCGGAAGCGGATTTCGGAGTCGAATTTCTCCTCCAGTTCGCGAGCGCTCTCCTCATCGAACTCCATTGCGGAAAGCTTGATCTTGTCGTCATCGCTCATGCCGGTTCCGTGTCCTGAATTTCCAGACAAAAGAGGCGGAAAGCATCCCTTCCGCCTCGTTGTTGTCAGCCGGTCCAAATGGCTCTTATTTCAGGGTGCCGACTTCCTTGTAGAATTTCTCTGCGCCGGGATGAAACGGAATGCCAGCGCTGGTAACCGCGTTCTGGAGCGTGATCAGCTTGCCCTTGGCGTGGCCTGCCTGCAGGGCCTTTTGGGTTTCGTCGCTGTAAAGCGACTTGACGATCTTGTAGACGAGGTCGTCGGTCTGCTTGGCGCTGGTCACCCATTGAGCGGCGACGGAAATGGTCTTGGTTTCGCCGACATTTTTGTAGGTGCCTTCCGGCACGGTATCGGTGGAGAAGAACTTCTGCTCGGACAGCAGCTTGTCGGCCTCGGGGCCGGTGATCGGCACCAGCGTGATGTTGTTGGTGGTGGCAAGCTCAACGATTGCGCCGGTCGGATAACCACCGACGAAGAAATAAGCGTCCATGGCGCCATCCTGCAGCCGCTCTCCGGCCGGGCCAGGCTTGAGATATTCGGGCTGCACGTCCTTTTCAGCCAGACCGTAAGCGCCAAGCACAAGTCGCGCATCGACGATGGTGCCGGAGCCCGGCTCGTCAAGAGAGACGCGTTTGCCCTTGAGATCCGCCACCGACTTAATGCCGGCGTCGGCACGCGCGACCAAATGGATCGTCTCGGGATAAAGCGTCGCGATGAGGCGCAGGTCGTCAACCTTGGGCTTGCCCTCATAGAGGCCGGTGCCCGAATGCGCCCAGTAGGCGACGTCGGATTGCGTGAAGCCCGATTCGGACGCGCCCGACTGGATGGCGCTGATGTTGGCCACCGAACCGTTGGAGGACGTGGCGGTGGCGACCAAGCCTTCGACGCCGGCCGCCCCGGTTGCCGAGATGGCGTTGGCGATCAGGCCGCCCACCGGATAGTAGGTGCCGGACGTTCCGCCCGTGCCGATGCGGAAAAACGCCTGCTGCGCGCGTGCCGGCGAAAATCCGGCCGCAGCCAAAGCCAGAGCGCCCGCGCCTATGGAAAAGGTGCGGCGGTTGATCGAAATAGTCATGCTACCTCCCAGTCTAAAAACCGGCAGGATGTTGCAGCGGCCAAGGTGTTGTCAACCTGTACACGCTTTTTGAGAGCGGATCGGTCCTCGCGGGCTGGCCGTGGCGCATCCTCAATAGGTGCAAATTTTGAAGAAGCACCAAAATTCGATCTGAGCCTTTATCATTGGTTGAACGGCAGTAGTTCGCATCCTTGCGCCAAAAGCTGCCTGTCTGAATTCGGCCCAAAAGCAGCCATTCACCTTAACCCGCCCCTATCTCTCCCTCCACAACCCTCAAATAAGCCGTCGCCTTGCCCCCTCCGGCATCTGCAGGATGGTCAAGAGCGTCGTCAGCACGGTCAGGATCAGGGCGCCGAGGATGGTGCCGGTGTAGACACCGCGGCCCCCGAAGATCGAGGTGCCGCCAATGACGGCGGCCACCCCGGCGCCTTCCGCCCGGAAGGCGCGGCAGTCTATGGATACTTGGTCGGCGGTACGGCAGGGTTCAAATCGCCCTGCAGTTCCTTCGGCAGCGGCAGGCTTGAGCATTGCAGGTGCACTTCGCGGGCGAACAGCTTTCGTTGCTTCTGCTCATGCTCCTTGATGGCTGCTACGAGCCCCAGCGAGTATGGACCAAGCAGGACGCCGAAACCCCATCCCGGATGCTCTTTCTCGCGAGCCTCGTAATCCGAAGCCGCCCTGCGGGCCTGCTGGCATGCCGGGGAGGCCCATTTCTGGTCCTGCTGCGAAAGCGACGCCTCATAGTCGACCGGGGAGGTCGCGCACCCAGCCACTGCCGCAGTCAATGCGAGGCAGATTGCGTTTCTCATCCGAAGCCTCTCCTAAGCCTTGTGAAGGGCCTGCATAGACCTGTTCATCCCACAAGGCGATAGCTGCGGTCAGGTGCCCTCCCC
>NZ_RZRO01000136.1:0-13097 GCF_003997975.1 Mesorhizobium sp. M7A.F.Ca.US.005.03.1.1 | reverse complement strand
CCGCAAAGGAAGAGGCGCAAGCGCCGCACACCGCCGATCTCCCCCCTCGTGGGGGAGATTGGCAGCTTCACCGCCAGACACACTCCAGAAACAAGATTCAACATCCGGGAAAAACTCGCGAAAACATCGCCTGTCATAACCACCCTCGCGGCGGTCACGCGGCCTGCGGCACAACGCGAAGAAATGGTCCCGAAACATGCAACGACGTTCGACCGGATGGATGGGTGCCCTGACAGGCATTTCGCTCGCCGTGCTTGCGGTCGCACAGTCGGATGCGGCGGTCACCCGGAGCGAATATTGCAGCCGGCTCGGTCTTCAACTCGACGGAGCCATCCAGACCAAAGCCAAACCCGGTGCCAGTGCGAGCCAGATCGCCGAGGCAACGGCACTCCAGGACAAGGCGAACCGGTTCTGTGCCGAGCGCAAGCAGGCGCAAGGCATCCGGACCTATGCCAATGCCCTGAAACTTCTTGGCGTGACACCGGTCGACCTGGACCAGTGACAGCAACCATCCATCCCTGAAAGACAGGCCGCCACTCTCGGATAGCGACGGCGGTTCTTCCAGCGCATAGCACCGCTGAAATTGCTGCCGGCTACTTCTCGCCCAGATACTGGAAGACGGCCTGCTTCCACCAATCGCTTTCGATGGTCTGCAGGAGGGCGACATCGAGAGACTTGCGCAACGGGCTGCCGAGCGGCAGCGCAATGGCATATTGCTGCTGGTCGAAGGTCGCATCGAGAATCTGCAGGCTTGTCGCGTAATTCTGCCCGACCAGCCAGCCAAGCAGCGGCTTGTCGTGCACCAGCGCGTCGATCTTGCCGGCGCGAAGCGCGTTGAGGCCTTGCTGGATCGAGGCAAAGTCCTGATGACGGATCTGGGTCGAATCCAGATAGGACGCCGTCGACGAGCTCTGCACCGCGCCGACCCTGACCGCGGCGAGATCGCTTTCGCCCTGCACCATGCCTTCCATCTGCGTCACCGTCAGCACCGATGTGACACCCGCAGTGAACACCGCGATCGCAATGATCGATCCCATCATCCAGAGCGCGGCCAGCGCGCGCCCCGGCACGGTTCGCGGGCCGAAATCACCGGTGCTGGCCTGCGTCGCGGCGATGGTCGACCACCACATGCTGGAAAACAGTCCCTTGGCGACGCCGCCGCCGAAATCGTCATTGTGCCGGCGTTCGAACATCCAGATGAGGACGCCGACCACCACCGATATGATGACCAGCGCCAGAACCGCCTGCAGGAAGCCGAACGACGTCAGGGCATGCAGCACCGGCCGCCATGACGGCTGGTTGTTGAGCGGCGTCGCGATGCCGAGCCCGGTCGTGAAGAAGGGCTGCGTGAAGTCGACGGCCTTTTCGCGGTCGGCCGTGACCGTGATCGCGGCCATCGCCGCATCGAATCTGCCGCTGACGACGCCATCGATCTGGTCCTGCACGGCAGGCACTTCGACATAGTGGAAGCGCAGGTTGAGCCGCCCGGCCATTTTCTGCCAGAGGTCGATGCTCAATCCCGACCAGCTGCCGTCCTGCAGCTTGAACGCAAAAGGCGGCGCCTGTTTTATCCCGACCGAGATCTCTTTTGCCGGCGAGGCCGAGGGGGAAGCCAGGTCGGGAGAAGTCTGATCGGGCGAAGTCTGGGCAAGCGTGACCCCGGCTCCCACACACGCGACGATGACAATGAGACCCAGCGCCATCGTCCACGAAGCAACTCTTCTCAACGGCAACGACTCCCAGCGACCGGTCCGCCGCTCGATCGTCGCGGCTTTCGAAGGGTAGCCGCCGTGCCCTCCTCCGTCCACCGGCGATGTCGTTGCTGAAGCGGCCGCGCCACGCCGACCCCGAATTGCGCGAAAACAAGCAGTTGGAACAATTTCGCGATTCAAATCCTGAAGCGCTTCGCGCAACGAGGGATCCCGTGAGGACAGGCTTGCGGCGCCGAAGACGAATTCGCGCCAAACCCTCACTTCCTGCCTTGCGGATGGATCGTCTCACCGCGCTTCAGCATTGCCACAAACGCTTCGATCTTCCTCTTGCGCCCGGCCTCGGTCTTCATGTTGTGAATGCGGAAGGCGAGCGCGAAGCGGTTTTGCGCGTTGAGTTTTTCAAGCATCGCCTTCGCAGCGGGTTCGGCGTCTATGGCCGCTTGCAAATCATCGGGAATTTTCATCTCCTTGCCGCTGCCATAGGCGCGCGCCCAGCGCCCGTCGGCCTTGGCCGTCTCGACCTGTTTGAGCCCATGCTCGGTCATGCGGCCCTCCTCGACCAGCCGCGCCACATTGTCGATGTTGATCAGGCTCCAGATGCTCTTCCTGCCGCGCGGCGTGTAGCGCTGCAGGAAGCTCTTGTCGTCCAACCCTTTGCGCACCGCATCGATCCAGCCGAAGCACAGCACCACGTCGATGGCTTGCTTGGGGGTGATCGATTTCAATCCGGACCCCACCTTGTGCATCTTGATCCAGACTTCGGTTTCCGTGGCGTGGTGCTTGCTCAGCCAGGCGTAGAAGCCGGCAGGATCCGCAAATTCATGAACCTTGTCGGGATCGACCTTGATCGGCGCCATCAGTCGGCCTGTCCGTTCGATGCTGTTGCCGCTCGCGTCATCGCTCTCACTGTCGTCCTGCCTCCGGCATCATGCCCATCGTCATTGGCCAGCATCGTGGCATGAATTGCGTCAGTTTCCGGCAGCAAACTTGGCAGGCGCGCACGGCGTTCCTTCACGCCCGTCGGTCCGGACATTTTTCTTCCCGCCCCACTGTAGAAAGTCCCGGAATACCTGCCATGCTCGTGCTCGGACTGCGCCGCGCGGGATGCACAGCGCTTCTCCCGGTCCGACCTCGATCGGCTTGCCGTCGACGGTCCAGGTCAGCACCCCTTCAATGCCGTAGATCGTCTCTTCGTAGTGATCATGGCTGTGCGCCGGCGCCAGCAGGCGCAGTCCGCTGGCAACCCTCAACTCAAAGGCGGCGATGCTGCCGTTCGAACTGTCGCCCGTCACCAGGAAGCGAATCGACAGCCCCTTGTCGCCGATGGTCTCATTGGCTGGATTGACCTGAAGATTCATGACCGACATTGCGCAAACCCCTCCGGTAAATTACATTTACTCGCTATCAGTAAACTCAATTTACCGGATCGTCAATGCCCACCTCAACGGAAGTTCTACAGACCAAGACCGAGAACCTGCTGATCGGCGCCCTGCTGCGCGTGCCGGCACAAGCGATCCAGCGGCGGCTGATCAAGGAGCTCAACGCCGCCGGTTTCGACGAATTGCGCCTGCCGCATATGGCGGTGTTGCAGTTTCCCGGACCGGACGGCGCGCGGCCCGGGACCATCGCCGAGCGTGCCGGCATGAGCAAACAGGCCATCAACCAGCTGCTCAGCAGTCTCGAAGGGTACGGCTACCTCGTCCGCTCCGACATTCCCGGCGATGGCGGTGCGCGCGTGGTGCGGTCCA
Organism: Mesorhizobium sp. M7A.F.Ca.US.005.03.1.1; assembly: GCF_003997975.1. Classification (NCBI taxonomy): domain Bacteria; kingdom Pseudomonadati; phylum Pseudomonadota; class Alphaproteobacteria; order Hyphomicrobiales; family Phyllobacteriaceae; genus Mesorhizobium; species Mesorhizobium sp. M7A.F.Ca.US.005.03.1.1. Next base: position 9,637 of record NZ_RZRO01000136.1, on the reverse strand, counting down.
CCGAACGCGGTCATGCCGCGTTCTGGAAAATGGTCGATATCCTGCACGACATCGAGGAGGAATGGCGCACCGAACTTGGGCAGGAGCGCTTTGCCCAGCTGAAAGCTCTGCTGTTTGTCGTCTGGGAAAGTCCGCTGGTGCGCTGAGCCAGAGACGGCGCTCGTCCGCCCTGCTCCATCGGCCTTTCCGATGGCACTATCGGTTTCTTCCGTTTCCTTCTGTCGCGCCGAACTGCCAATTCCTGCCCTTGTCCATTCAAGCAAAGGCAGAGCGAAATGAGCATTTCGAAACAGAAAATCCTGATCGTCGGCGGCGGCTCCGGCATGGGTCTGGCGCTGGCCCGGCACTGCGTGGAGGCCGGTGCGGCGGTTGTCATCGCCGGGCGCGGCCAAGACCGGCTGCGGCAGGCGCGCGAGGCGCTCGGCAATCCCGCCGGGCTGGAGACGGCCGTCGTCGACATCGCGCGCGAAGACCAGGTCTCGGCGCTGTTCGCAGCGATTGGCGGACTCGACCACATCGTCAGCACCGCAGCCGACATCGAAGGCGCCTACCGGCTGCTGCCGGAGCTTGACCTGAAGGCGGCGCAAAGGGTGGTGGAGAGCAAGCTGTATGGCCCGCTGCTGCTCGCCAAGCACGGTGCGCCGCGGCTGGCAGCATCCGGCTCCATGACCTTCGTCTCCGGTATCGCCGCCTATCGCCCAGCCGCACGCGGCTCCGTCGTTGCTGCTGTCAACGCAGCGCTCGAAGGCCTCGTGCGGGCGCTGGCGGTCGAGTTGGCGCCGATCCGCGTCAATGCCGTGTCGCCCGGCTGGGTCGACACCACGATCTGGGCGCAAGTGGCCGGCGACAGGAAGGACGAGACGTTGGCCGCGATGGCCAAGCAGCTGCCGGTCGGGCGGATTGGCCAACCCGATGATATCGCCGACGCCATTGCCTTCCTGATCGGCAATGGCTTTACCACGGGAACGACGCTGCATGTCGAGGGCGGCCACCGCCTGATCTGAACCGCCGCTGCTTCCGTCAGGAGTTGTTTGCAAACAAGGCCTTGGAGCGGTTCGACGATTCAAGTCCTGAACCAGCCTTGGCGGGCTGCAGGGCCGGCACCAGCGTGTCGCGCGCGGCAGTGAGCAATTGCTTAAGCGCCGGCAGCTGGACGCGCCGGCGGCGCCAGATCATCACCAGCGGCGCTGTCCGCATCTGGCCGGGCCATCGCATTTCGACAATGTCGCCGCGTGCCAGCGCATCCGTGACGGCCAGGCGTGGAACGAGGGCGAGCCCCGCGCCGGCCGCCACCAGCCGCGCAATGGCGCCGATACTGCCGACCTCGTTGGCAAGTCTGGGTGCGGCAGCGCCCGCCTCGGCAAAGGCCGTGTCGAACATGTGTCGGTAGATACATCCGGGCTCCGTTGCCACGAAGGAGAGCGTGCCAAGGGCAGCCAGGTCATGCCCGGTGCTGCCCTGCCCCGGAGCCGCGACCAGCACCAGCGGTTCGGCTGCTATCGTGCGCCTGGCGAAGTGTTTATCCGACGCGCCCTTCGCGAAATCACGGCGGTCGAAGCAGAACGCGACATCGATGTCGCCATCCTCCAATTGGCGCAGCAGCGCGCCGCTGCCCGCCACCTTCATCCGCACGGTGATGTCGGAATGGCCGGCCTGGAACCCGGGCAGCCAAGGCGCCAGCCTGGCCGACGCGATCGTCTCCAGCGCGCCGATGGTCAGGTGCCCGCTTGTCGAACCTGCCGCTGCCTGCACGGCCGCGCGCGCCTCGCCGTCGAGCCGCAACAAATCCTCGGCGATCGGCTTCAGCGCTAGGCCTGCCGGCGTCAGCTCGAGACCGGACTTCGCGCGCGTGAACAGGGCAGCGCCAAGCTCGGCCTCGAGCGCCAGGATCTGGTCGCTGACGCTCGATTGCGCGAGGTGGACCACTTCTGCGGCGCGTGTGATGTTGCGGCTCCGCGCCACCGCAAGGAAGGTTTTGAGCAGTCTTGGATGCATCGTGTGGCTGACGCGCTATTGCAGCTGCGGCTTCTTCAGAAAACTGCCGCGGTCGGCGGACTTGACGCGCAGCCAGGTTTCGCGGCCGTCGCGCAGCACCCGCATCGGAATCTCGGCACCGGCCGAGCCGCTCTCCCACAGCTTGCGATAGAAATCGGCGAGTCCATCGACCGCGCCGTCGCGGATGTCCGAGATGATGTCGCCCTGGCGCAGGCCAGCCTTGGCCGCCGGACCGCCTTCGGTCACGCTCATCACCACCACTCTGCCATCGCTTTCGGCCGACAGGGCGCCGAGCCATGGACGCGGCGGCTTGGCCACCTGGCCGCGCGTCAGGAGATCGTCGAGTATGGGCGGCAACAGATCGATCGGCACCACCATGTTGATATCGGCGACCTCGCCATTGCGGCTCATCTGCAGGCGCAGCGAACCGATGCCGAGCAGCGAGCCATCGGCGCCGAACAGCCCGGCACCGCCCCAGGACGGGTGCGCCGGCGCAATGAAGATCGCCTCGTCGAGCAGATACTCCCAATAGCCAGCGAATTCCTGCTTGGTGACGATCCTGGCCTGCACCGACTGGCCGATGCCGTCGGCCAGCACCACGGCGTCGCCGATCCTGGCCTTGCCGGCATCGCCCAGCGCCACCGCCGGCAGGCCGAGCGGCGCCAGCGCCTGCACCAGGCCGAAGCCCGATTCCTGGTCATAGGCCAGCGCGTGCGCGGGGATGACGCGGCCGTCATGGCTGGTCAGCCAGACCTCTTCCGCTTCGGTGATGAGATAGCCGATGGTCAGCACCAGCCCGTCATTGCGAATGACGACGCCGCTGCCTTCCCTGAGCGTGCCGAGCGCCCCGGCCGTAAAGGCATCTTCGGGAACAGTGGCCCGCACGGCAACGACCGAGCGCGGATTAGGATTGATGGTCATGCTTTTGTCCTGGGTGGGCTTTGGCGACATCTTCTATACGTATGCCACGCAGGAGAAGGCGCAAGGGTAAGGAAGAGCCCAATTGCCGATGTTGGCACTGCGGGCATCGATAATAGTTCAACGCAAGTTGAACTTACACATCCGCAGCCCTAGTTTATGGCGACCTGCCATCCTTCCCCGACACGAGGCCACGAAATGACCGACTACACACCGCCGAAAGTATGGACCTGGAACAAGCCGAGCGGCGGAGCCTTTGCCAGCATCAACCGGCCGATCGCCGGGCCGACGCATGACAAGGAACTGCCTGTCGGCAAGCATCCGTTGCAGCTCTATTCGCTGGCGACGCCGAACGGCGTCAAGGTCACCGTCATGCTGGAAGAGCTTCTGGCGCGCGGCCACAAGGGTGCCGAATACGATGCCTGGCTGATCCGGATCAACGATGGCGACCAGTTCGGCAGCGGCTTCGTCGAGGTCAATCCAAACTCCAAGATTCCGGCCCTGATGGACCACAGTGGCACCACACCGGTGCGCATCTTCGAATCCGGCTCGATCCTGGTCTATCTCGCCGAAAAGTTCGGCGAATTCCTTCCGACCGAACAGCCGGCCCGCGCCGAGGTGCTGTCCTGGCTGTTCTGGCAGATGGGCTCGGCGCCGTATCTGGGCGGCGGCTTCGGCCACTTTTATGCCTATGCGCCGGAAAAGTTCGAATATGCCATCGATCGCTTCTCGATGGAGGTGAAGCGTCAGATGGACGTGCTCGACCGCCGGTTGGCCGAGACTGAATATCTCGGCGGCAAGGACTATTCCATCGCCGACATGGCGGTGTGGCCCTGGTATGGCGGGCTGGCACTCGGCCGCATGTACAATGATTCCGGCGAGTTCCTGTCGGTGCACGAGTACAAGCATGTGCAGCGTTGGGCGAAGGCCATCGACGCCCGCCCGGCGGTCAAGCGCGGCCGCATGGTCAACCGAGCTTTCGGTGAGCCTGCCATGCAACTGCATGAACGCCACGACGCCAGCGATTTCGAGACCAAGACGCAGGATAGACTGGCCGCCGAATAGGCCATCGCGGGTCGCGGCAAAGGAAACCCGCCCCGACGCGACGTTCGGGGCGGGTTTTTCCCAAGGTCCAGTACTGCGGGTCCCTAGTGCAGCACTTCAACAATCTGGCGGGTCTCCGGATCGACGAGGACCGTCTGGTCGTTGATCACCGCGACGCGGTATTTGACGTCGGGCACCTCACGCAGTTCGACCGTATCCGGCACCGACGAGCCGAGCTTGAGCTCGACGCCCAGAAGGTTCACCGAGGCAAGCGGTTCTCTCTTGATGTATTCGCGAACGACTGTCTCCTGCTCCGGCTGGACGACGACGACGTTTTCCGCCAGCGCCGCACCAATCCCGCCCATCAGGACGACGGCGGTCGCCGCGCTCGTAAGATAAAGTCTCATGGCCATCTCCTAGTGATAACTGAATTCCGCCCTCCATAAAAACTCCACCGCTGCCATGCGGTTCCATCGTAACTTCAGAATTGAAGATATTACGATTGCAGCCTGGATATTGATTGGTTGCTGATCAAACATTCGGCAGACAGCGTTCAAGAGTTTGAGAACTTGCACAGATAGGTACGGATATTTAGAGGAAGAAAATTCAATCTGAGCACCAGTGCGCCAAATCGGCCGCGCATCCGCCTCTTCGTCTGGACGATTTGAAAGGCTCCGGCACGAAAAGGGCTCGCCCCGCCGGGAGCAGAGCGAGCCATAACAGTACCGATGGAGGCGGCAACCTCATCGACACTGCCAGAGAACGCGAAGCATCAGCACTTGTTCCCAACCTGTCGGCCTGAGCACAATGCGGAGCGGTCGCGCATGCGTCCTGTTCCCATGATAACGCTGGGCCGAAATCTCCAGCAGGGATATGCTCAGAAGGCGCCGTCTCAGCGACCAAACACCTTGCCGTCGGTCGTGATCGCGCTGGTGGCGACGTTCCCCGAGTTTGCCCGGGCGAACGCGCTCGAGTGGACGGCCTGGTATGGAAACGCCATTCCTGATCGGTCCCGGTCACCCGGTCTCAAAGCTGGACACCGTCGCGATGCAATGGCGGAAAGGCGTCTACCGGATCCTGGCTCGGCACGATGTCATGTGCGCGCCTGAAGATCAGCCTCACGACGAGCACGAAGTAGCCGACCTGCAGGACAAGCAGCGTCGCTATCGTCCAGGCAAATGCCTCCCAGAAGGAGCCGGTGGTCATATAGGTCCAGACCGCGACGATGACGGCCGTGGCTGACATTCCTACCAGAAACTGTCCAAAATACATGGTTTCCAAAACCGTCGAAACCGCGCCGGTTCCAACCAGTCCCTGCCTCATTTCATTTCCCGCGGACAACATTTCATTATTTTAGCAACTTCGCAAGTAAGGGGTCAGTCGCCGCAAGTTCTCCATTTGCGCGGCAACTTGGCAACTGTGCGGGCCGCGGCCGCGGTGCTGGCGGGGCTGGGCTGACACGCCAGCCGTCGACAATCCAGGAGCACGCCCGATCTTTGCACTTCGGGTCCGGAACAAACGCCGGCACGCCGAGTTTCGCCTCCAGTTCTTCAACGATTGGAGGCCAGCATGGCACCTCGCAACAAACCAAGCGCCGACATCGAAGATGACGCACCGCGGGCGGATGGGCCGACCATCGAGCAGCAGGATTGGGATGCAATCAAGGGCGGCGAGATCCTGCCAGAGTCCGTGCCGGAAAACGGCGACATGCGTTACGGCGTCGAAAAAGACGGCGATCTGCCGGACGAGGACGACGATAACGCGTACCAGGACAGCGACGACGCCCTCCCCGATGATGAGGAAGAAGCCGCAATCACGCACGATCAGACCCGAGAGGGCGGATTCGACGAGACGTGAGCTATTCGTCGCCCGAGACATGACTGCCTGTTGTTGAACTTGCCAAAGCCACATTTTCCATGCCCGGTTCGCGGGCGATTTTGCTTGGCCAGCTAAGTTTCCGCCCAGGCAATATATCAGGTTTACCTAAAGTAACGGAACATCCAAGGGACATTATCGGAACTGAACAAGGCCCCTTGGACCTTTGCGCTCGGCAGATAAGACCTTGGTCCTACAGGAAAAAGCAAAAGCCCAAAGTGACCGATTGAGGCTTCCAACGAGGGAACATCGGGCCTCGCTTGTCGTTTGTCGCAGAACTCGGCACCGCCGGGTGTCTGGAGAACGCCGCGATGTCCCACCGATCCACCATCATCAAGACAGGCTATGGCCCAGGAACGGCGATTGCCGTGCTCATGGTTGGATTGACGGCGGTGGGCATCGTGTTCCTCATTCTCGGCAGTTCGCTTTACTTCAGCGAGCAGCCTACGGATCAACGTGTCTTGTCTTCGCCGCCGGCTCGATCGATACACACGGCCCGATAGCCGAGCGGCAAACTGGACGAGCAACTGCTGGACGATAGCGACGAGCAGGCCGGCGTATGGTGAAGATAGAGGGTTCGCCAGGCGCCGAAGCGGCTTGCGAACCCTCTCGGCGCAGGAAGGGACGTTGCTGCGCCGATCGACGACATGTCAGCCAAGGACTATTCCCATCACCAGAAAGGTAACGGCTGTCGCGAAAATCGGTGCGAGCAACCAGCGCGCTTGGCCAACACTTTTGTCCATCTGTTTCTCCGAATTCCGGGAGACAAACAGCCGTGAACAGAGAGCCGTTCCCGTCGGTAAGACCAATGCGCTCTCGGGCCAGACTTAAGTCGCAGACAGCATCCGACCGAAGCCCAATCTGAGGAACATTTTCAGTTGGCTCAAGTTCAGTTGCCGTCAGCGTTGGACGATGTTGTCATGCTGACTCGCAAGGAGAAACAGTATGAAAATGCACCTAACGGGCGCCGCAGCGGCGCTGTTGCTGTTGGCCGGAGTGGGCGCCGTTGCCGCTCAGGACGTTGTCATCCAGCCTGAACAGGACACGGTCATCCGCGAGTATGTGAAGAAGCAGCCCCTCGCTTCGGTCAAGATTCCCGGCGTGGAACTGAATGTTGGTAGCGCGTTGCCGGACACGGTCGAGCTTCATGAGATCCCCGACGTCAAATACCGCTACGTGGTGGTCGACAACCGCACCGTCCTGGTGGATCCGGGCACCCGCAAGATCGTCAAGGTCTACGACTGAACTTGGAATTGTCCCAAACCCGCCGCCAGCCATGGCGGCGGGTTGCCCATGTCAGTTTCCAATCAGGACGAGTGAAGATGATAAGCAAAGCTGTGACATCCCCTGCTTTGGGCGTTCGCCTGGCCGATCTCCAGGCCCGGATGCGCGATGCGCGGGTGACGGATGCCGAAATGAAAACCTTTCAAAAGGTCGCGGCCATCATGGAAGATCGTCACGGCCGGATCGATGGCGACGACCTGATTGCGGTGTCGTTCCTCGCCGATCCGGTGCAGCACCGGCAAACGCCTTGAACGACATTCCCAATAACCAGCAGGCTTTTTGACTCCCGGACCGGGAAAGCGCGCCGAAAGTCTCAGCCGAATCCGCCCTTTTGCTCCGGCCTATTCCGCTTTCGCGGAAGTTTCGAGCGGCACGCAATGTGCAATGTTGCTAATGCGGCGGTACGAGCCGCCCTGGTTGACGCGGGCGCCCGAGCCATCCCAACAATGCGCCCCCCCGTCCGCGTCGACCACGGCAGGCGCCCGGCGCTGTCTTCCCTCGCGAACTCCTCAAGCCGGCCTGCCTGATAATGCGGCCTGCGGCGACGTTCGGGCTTCAGCCGCCGACAAGCGCCTTTGTGGTCACCAGATTGACGCCGGCCTCGGCGAATTCGCCATTGTGCCTGATGATGACCTGCTCGGCACTCTCGCTGGCATTGTCCAGCGTGCTGTGCGCATCGGACACCACGGCCACGCCGAGCCCTCTGGCGATCGCGCCCTTGACCGTCGCGGCCACGCAAAAATCGGTCTGCGCGCCCAGGAGCACGACAGCACCCGCACCCTGCCCGGCAACCCAGTCGCCGAAGGCAGGATTGCTGAAAGCATCGCGCACGGATTTGGCAAAGGTCGGCTCGTCCGCAGCTTGGCCAAGTGCGGGCCAAACCGGCCAGCCCGGCTGATCCGGTGCCAACGGATCGCCTTCGGGTCCATCATGCCTGACAAATGCGACCTTGCGCCCGCCGCGCCGCGCCCAGTCGATCACCGCTTTGGTGCGCTCGACTATGCCTGGCGCATCATGGATCGGCGGTTCGTGCACGCCGTCGAACATACCGGTCTGGAGATCGATGACGATGAGCGGCGCGTTGTCTGGGAGGCTGGATGCTGGCATGGGCTTTACATAGCACGGCGGACAAGGTGATCAAGATTTGCTCATTCCGACGCGCCGGCAAACAGCACGACGCCGTCACCGCCGTCGGGCGGCCAGTCGCGGGTGGTGCGATCATTGCCGCCGGTCAGCACCGCGGCGGACGCCCGCATAGATCGGGCCGGTCTTGCTGTCGAACAGCGCGATCTGGTGGCCGGTGTCCATGCCCCATAGCCGGGCCGTGCCGTCGAGCGAGCCGGAGGCCAGGCGCTGGCCGCCAGCCGATAGCGCCAGGAGGGCCGCCGTCGGCGCCCGGCTTGGTTGACACATGTCGCGCATCTGCCATGCTCGCCGAGAGTTCAGGAGAGAACACCATGAAGAAGACTTACGCGAAGCCGACCTTCGTCAAGAAGGGCAAGCTTTCCGCCGTCACGGCAAACGCCCCGAGCAGCGTCACGCTTTAATCCGGCGCATCTCTGGCGGATCGCGCCGGCGCTGGAGAGCAAACTCCAGGTGCAATTGGTTTTGGGATGGCCCGAAGCAAAGAATAGGGACCCTGGCCCCTTGTCGCGCATTGTTGGGTTTATTGTTTGTTGCTTTCAGCTCGCATGGTTGACAGATGGCCGCAGTATGGCATCATCAGGCTGGGATTTTAGGAGAGTCTGAAAATGAAGAAGATTTATGTGAAGCCGTCGTTCTTGAAAAAGGGCCGTCTGTCGGCGGTCACAGCGTCGAACGGCGCCTCGATTATCATCGTGCCGGGCTGATCGTAAACGTAACCTGATTGAAGCGGGGCGAAATTCGCTCCGCTTTGGCATGCCCAAATCTCAGCGTGTCAGGACCAAATCGTCCACGACCATTTGCCAATAGTGCTTCGTCGACAGGCGAACACGCGTTACAGCTTTGAGCATCGGGGCATAGTGCAACGGCGTCAGCGCCGACAGCGTGATCTGATCGCTTGCAATCAGCTGCTCGCCAAGCCAGCTTTCGATCAGCGCCACCTCCCCTTCCGACGCCAGCCAGGCGGCGCTCAGCATGACCGAGTGAAAGCCGAACGGCCGTTCGCAGCTGAATTCGGCAGGCAGCCCGCTGCTGGTGTAGAGCACATGGTCACCGGAGACGTTGCCATTGACATAGCCCTGGCTGTCCTTGGTGTAGTCGCGCGCCATCGCATTCAGGTTGCGCCACGCCAATCCGGCATGACCGGCCGGAATTTTCCTGAAGGTGCGCGACGTCACATCGTCGAAACCGATCGTTTCGAGAGCGGCATCGGTGGCAATGCCGGCGCGTTGCGCGGACAGCAGGCCGAGATCCGCCGAGTAGGGCGACAGCGTCAGCCGCCGCTCCAAGCCTTCGCCACTGATGCTGACCGTGTCGGCTTCTTCAGCCAGGTCGAAGCTGAAGACGGCACCCGGCGCCAGTGTCCGCGTCTCCAGGA
>NZ_RZRO01000135.1:0-13243 GCF_003997975.1 Mesorhizobium sp. M7A.F.Ca.US.005.03.1.1 | reverse complement strand
GAGCGGGCAGTGGTCAAGAACGGCGAGATCAGAATAGCCACCGTGATGTCGGTGACGCTGTCGACCGACCACCGCGCCGTGGACGGTGCGCTGGGTGCCGAACTGCTGGTCGCCTTCAAGCGGCTGATCGAAAACCCGATGGGCATGCTGGTTTAGGGAAGCGAGAGGGCGGTGCGGATAGTCTTCACCAGCCTCTTCGCTTTCATCATTTCCGGATTCGCCACCGGACTGGCTCCTCGGAAACGGGCGGTCACAACCCATGGATGGCGGGTGAAGCGTGGGTTGATCGACGCACAGGTGGGCGCATGAAGACGGTTCTTTGTTACGGCGACTCGCTGACCTGGGGCTACAATGCCGAAGGTGGCCGCCATGCGCTGGAAGACCGCTGGCCAAGCGTGCTGCAGGCCGGGCTCGATGGTGGCGTCGAAGTTATCGCCGAAGGCCTCAATGGCCGTACCACCGCCTTCGACGACCACCTGGCCGGTGCTGATCGCAACGGCGCCAGGCTGCTGCCAACGGTGCTGACAACCCATGCGCCGATCGACCTGATTGTCATCATGCTCGGCGCCAACGACATGAAGCCGTGGATCCACGGCAATCCCGTCGCGGCCAAGCAGGGTATCCAGCGGCTGATCGACATCGTGCGCGGTCACGATTATCCGTTCGACTGGCCGGCGCCGCAGATCCTGATTGTTTCGCCGCCTGTCGTCAGTCGCACCGAAAATGCCGAGTTCAAGGAAATGTTTGCCGGCGGCGACGACGCCTCGAAGTTTTTGGCACCGCAATATGCCGCGCTCGCCGATGAGGCCGGCTGCGGCTTCTTCGACGCCGGCAGCGTGGCGCAAACCACACCTCTCGACGGTGTTCATCTTGACGCCGAAAATACGCGAAACATCGGCGAGGCGCTGACACCAGTCGTGCGCGTCATGCTGGAATTGTGAAGGAGAAAACCCGTGGCTGAGAACTATGACGTCATCATCATCGGCTCCGGTCCCGGCGGCTATGTCACCGCGGTGCGTTCCGCGCAGCTCGGCTTCAAGACGGCGATCGTCGAGCGCGAGCATCTCGGCGGCATTTGCCTTAACTGGGGCTGCATCCCGACCAAGGCGCTGCTGCGCTCGGCCGAGATCATGCAGTATTCGGATCACCTGAAGGATTACGGGCTGAAGCTCGACGGCAAGGTCAGCGTGGACACATCGGCCGTCGTTGACCGCTCGCGCAAGGTGTCGCTGCGGCTCAATGGCGGCGTTGCCTTCCTGATGAAGAAGAACAAGGTCGACGTCATCTGGGGCGAGGCCAAGCTTTCGAAGGCGGGCGAGATCGTCGTGTCCAAGACGGCCAAGAAGCCGATGGAGCCACAGCCGCCGGTGCCGAAAGGCGTCAAGGGCGAGGGCACCTATACCGCCAAGCACATCATCCTGGCGACCGGCGCCCGGCCACGCGCGCTGCCCGGCATCGAGCCGGACGGAAAGCTGATCTGGACCTATTTCGAGGCCATGGTGCCGAAGGAGATGCCGAAGTCGTTGCTCGTCATGGGGTCGGGCGCCATCGGCATCGAATTCGCCTCCTTCTACCGCACAATGGGCGCCGAGGTGACGGTGGTCGAATTGCTGCCGGCGGTGATGCCGGTCGAGGACGCCGAAGTCTCGACGTTCGCGCAGAAGCAGTTCGAGAAGCAAGGCATGAAGATCATCCTCGAAGCCAAGGTGACCAAGGTCGAGAAGGGCACGAACTCGGTCACCGCGCATGTCGAGATGAAGGACGGCAAGGTCGAGAAGATCACCGCCGACCGCATGATCTCGGCCGTCGGCGTGCAGGGCAACATCGAGGGCCTCGGACTCGAGGCGCTTGGCGTGAAGACCGAACGCGGCTGCGTCGTCATCGATGGTTACGGCAAGACCAATGTGCCGGGCATCTATGCCATCGGCGATGTCGCCGGCCCGCCGATGCTCGCCCACAAGGCCGAACATGAGGGTGTCGTGTGCATCGAGAAGATCGCTGATTTTCCTGGCGTACATGCCACCGACAAGCTGAAGATTCCGGGCTGCACCTACTGCAATCCGCAGGTCGCCTCGGTTGGCCTGACCGAAGCCAAGGCCAAGGCAGAGGGCTGGGATATCCGGGTCGGGCGCTTCCAGTTCGCCGCCAATGGCAAGGCGATCGCGCTCGGTGAGGATCAGGGCTTCATCAAGACCATCTTCGACAAGAAGACCGGTCAATTGCTCGGTGCCCACATGGTCGGCGCCGAAGTGACCGAACTGATCCAGGGCTTTGTCGTGGCGATGAACCTGGAGACGACCGAGGAAGAGCTGATGCACACCATCTTCCCGCACCCGACGCTGTCGGAGATGATGAAGGAAAGCGTGCTCGACGCCTATGGCCGCGCACTCAACGCGTGATAGATTGAAAGCGCTGCTACAGATGGAACCCGGCGGCAAGGTACATCGTTTGCGGATGCACTTTCATCCATCACACAAGGAGAAGGCATATGCACCTGAATGGCGTCGGCTGGATAGCAGCCATCATCATCGGCGGCCTGGCAGGCTGGTTCGCCGAAATGTTCATGAAGAGCAACACCGGCATCTTGATGAACATCGTTATGGGCATCGTCGGCGCGATCGTACTGAATGCCATTCTGCAGGCTCTCAATTTTGGCCCGTTCGGCGTCGGCTGGATTGCCTATCTGATCACCGGCTTTATCGGTGCCTGCCTGCTGATCTGGGCGGGGCGTCTGGTGCGCCGCTGACATCCCTGGAGAGCTGCCATGCGAAAAAGGCTGTTGCGGCATGCGCCGCAGCGGCCTTTTTCTTTGCGCCGAAAAGTCCTAGATGACGTTATGACAACGAACGCCTGACTGGCGCTCGCCAATGAACCAGGTTTCCCGATGGTCACTGTCCTCGATACGATCGCCAACGCACCGCGCCTGCGGCATCCGGAAAAGGCGCACAAGCCTGATCAGGATGTCCTGCGCAAGCCCGACTGGATACGCGTCAAGGCGCCGATGTCGAAGGGCTATGCCGAAACGCGCGAAATCGTGAAGTCGCACAAGCTGGTGACGGTCTGCGAAGAAGCCGGATGCCCCAACATCGGCGAGTGCTGGGAAAAGAAGCACGCCACCTTCATGATCATGGGCGAGATCTGCACCCGCGCCTGCGCTTTCTGCAACGTCGCCACGGGCATTCCAACCGCTCTTGACCCGGATGAACCGGCCCGCGTCGCGCATGCGGTCAAGCAGATGGGCCTTACCCATGTCGTCATCACCTCGGTCGACCGCGACGATCTCGCCGATGGCGGTGCGCAGCATTTCGCCGAGGTCATCCGCGCCATCCGGGCGGCGACGCCGCTGACGACGATCGAAATCCTGACGCCCGACTTCCTGCGCAAGGACGGCGCGCTGGAGATCGTCGTGGCGGCCAAACCCGACGTCTTCAACCACAATCTCGAAACCGTTCCGTCGAACTATCTGACGGTTCGTCCGGGCGCCCGCTATTTCCATTCGATCCGGCTGTTGCAGCGGGTCAAGGAGCTTGATCCGTCGATCTTCACCAAGTCCGGCATCATGGTGGGACTGGGCGAAGAACGGAATGAAATCCTGCAGTTGATGGACGATCTGCGTTCGGCCAATGTCGACTTCATGACCATAGGCCAGTATCTGCAGCCGTCGAAGAAGCACCACCCGGTGATCCGTTTTGTTACGCCGGAGGAGTTCAAATCCTTTGAGACGATCGGCCGGACCAAGGGTTTCCTGCTGGTGGCGTCCAGCCCGCTGACGCGTTCATCGCATCACGCCGGCGACGATTTCGCCAAGCTGCGTGCGGCACGGGAAGCGATTCTCAAGAAATCAGCTTAATCAGCCGGTTTCATGCCAAAATTCGAAGCCACCCGACGCGTATCCCATACACCCGAGCAGATGTTCGCTTTGGTCGCCGATGTTGAATCCTATCCGCAATTCCTGCCGCTTTGCGAAGCGCTGACGGTTCGCTCGCGCAAGGAGCGTGACGGGCGTACCGTTCTCCTTGCCGACATGAGCATCGGCTACAAGGCGATCCGCGAAACCTTCACGACGCAGGTACTGCTGAAGCCCGACGAGAACACCATCGACGTGAAGTACATCGACGGGCCGTTTAAATATTTGAGCAATGTCTGGCGTTTCGAACCCGACGGCGCCGGTTGCGCCGTCCGCTTCTTCATCGACTACGAGTTCAAGAGCCGCATTCTGGGCGCGGTCATGGGAACCATGTTCGATCGTGCCTTCCGCATGTTCGCCGAAGCCTTTGAGAAGCGCGCCGACGTCATCTACGGTACAAAACCGTCTTGAGGCTTGCGCATGCTTTTCTGGATAGCGAGCACCGTTGGACTGGCGATCGCCTATCTCTTCGGTTCCATGCCCACGGGTTATCTGGCGGGGAAGCTGCTCAAGAGCATCGATATCCGGGAGCATGGCTCCAAATCCACCGGGGCAACGACCGTTTTGCGGGTCTTGGGAAAATGGCCTGCGTTGGTGGTGTTGCTGGTGGATGTGCTGAAAGGTGCTGCGGCGATCGTCTTTGCCCGCTGGTTCTATCCCTGGTTCATCACGTTGCCGTTTGTTACGCCATCGACCCCGCTTGACCTGCAAGCCTGGGTGCCTTGGGCTGTTTGCCTGGCCGGAATTGCCGTGTTGTTGGGACATGGCCGTTCGATCTGGTTGAATTTCACAGGTGGCAAATCCGCTGCGACGGGGCTTGGCGTGTTGCTGGCTCTGTCTTGGCCGGTAGGTGTGGGGGCTGCGGCGGCTTTTGGTGCTGTGCTGGCTACGTCTCGGATAGTTTCCCTGAGTTCGATGGTAGCGGCGTTGACCGCGATCGCCCTCATCTGTGGCCTGGAGCAACCGTTGGCCTATCGGTTGCTGGTGATTGCGGGCAGCATCTACGTGGTTATGCGCCATCGTGCCAACATTCAGCGGCTGCTGGCTGGGACGGAGCCACACTTGGGGCAAAGCAGCCCGGAATCGAAAACGTAGCCGCAAATCCGGCTTTCGGGTCCGCCCGCCCAACGTTTTATAATCCTATCCGAGTGCTTGCAGGCCCAGTTCCAGCGCTTGCCGGACCGTTTCGCGACGGATGAAATCGCGGCCTTTGTCTGCAAAGAGTTGGTGCTCGGCGACAATCGGTCGGCCGTCCAGCGCAACCCCGAACCAGACCAGGCCGACCGGTTTTTCCGCCGAACCGCCGCCAGGCCCGGCGATCCCGGTAACCGCCAGGGTCAGCCCGGCGCGCGAACGGGTAAGCGCGCCTGTCGCCATTTCGATCGCAGTCTCGCGCGAAACCGCCCCATGCGCATCGAGCGTGGCGGCGGAAACGCCGAGCATGTCCATCTTGGCTTCGTTGGAATAGGTGATGAAGCCGCGATCGACCACGGCGGACGAGCCCGCGATGTCGGTGAGTGCCGCGATGATCATGCCGCCGGTGCAGCTTTCCGCCGTTGCCAGCATGATGCCGCGTTTCTGGCAGGCTTGCAGCAAGGCATTTGCCAGGTCGCTGTTGGTCATTCCGGCACCTCGCCGGGAAACACCACACTGGCAGTGGCGATCGCCGCAATGCCTTCCTCGCGCCCGACGAAGCCGAGCTTCTCGTTGGTTGTCGCCTTGATCGAGATGCGATCCGCGGAAATTGCCAGCATCTGCGACAGGGCTGCCGTCATCGCCTCGCGGTGCGGGCCGACGCGCGGCGCTTCGCAGATCAACGTGATATCGGCATTGGCGATGCGGCCGCCGCGCTCGCGCACCAGCCCTGCCGCATGCTCGACGAAGATCCGCGACGCAGCGCCTTTCCACTGCGGGTCGGACGGCGGAAAATGCGTGCCGATGTCGCCGGCGCCGCAGGTCGCCAACAACGCATCGGTCAGAGCATGCAGACCGACATCGGCGTCGGAATGGCCGGACAGTTTCTTGTCGTGTGCAATGGCGACGCCACACAGTGTGACATGGTCGCCGGGCTCGAAAGCATGGACGTCGTAGCCATTGCCGGTTCGGATGTCGGGAAAGCGCACACGTTCGCCGGAAAGCCGCTGGTCCGCCATCGCAATATCCCGTGCCCAGGTGAGTTTGACATTATCCGGCGAGCCCGGAACGATCTTGACCGGAATATGCGCCCATTCGGCGATCGCGGCATCGTCGGTAAAATCCATTTTTCCCAGATGATGGGCTTTCTCGTGCGCGGCAAGGATGGGCCAGAACGGAAAGCCCTGCGGCGTTTGCGCCGCGTGAAGACCGCTGCGCGAAACGGTTTCGCCGACCACCCCGGAGGCCGATTCGCGCTTCAGCGTGTCGGCGACGGGCAAAGCGGGCAATGCGCCCTCGCGCTCGCCGATGGCGGCGATGGTGCGATCTATTAGGTCCGCATCGACAAACGGACGCACGGCATCGTGGATCAGAACCTGCCCCGGCGCGTGGTCTCTAAGGGCAAGCAGGCCGAGCCGGACGGATTCCTGCCTGGTCGCCCCGCCGATAACGGCGCTAACGCGCTCGGCGTTGGTGCCCGCCGCCTGCCGGAACAGTTCATGGTCGTCAGCATGAATGGCGACGACGATCTCGCTGGTCCGCGGGTGGGCCAGAAAAATGTCAAGCGTGTGTGCGATAACGGCAAAGCCGCCAATGTGTTGATATTGCTTCGGTCCGTTGGCCTGTCCGGCGCGCGCACCACGGCCGGCCGCGACGATTACCACCGCGACCTTGCCATCCGCACTCGAAACGTGATTTTCACTTGCGTCAGTCATTGCAGATTGGCTTAGCGCACGATCCCGAAAAGTGTAATCGGTTTTCGGCAAAGATCGTGCGTCAAATATGAATCCCAAAGCGTCCTTTGCGCGTCCCACGGGGCGCGCGGCGCTTTGGCCACACCCAATCCCGAAGGCCAGCATTTTCCCAATTGCGCCTTAATGTGGCGTCATTCCGCGTTGCACATTGCGGCCGATATGGCTAGAGAATGTGCAACGAATGAAGATGCTTGGTTTTTGTGCATGGTTAATTTGACCAAATTGGCCGCGCCGCTTAACGTCGGCGGCGTGAAACTCCGCAATCGCGTGTTCCTCGCGCCGATGTCGGGCATTACGGACGAGCCGTTCCGGCAGCGTGCCCACGCGCATGGCGCGGGCCTGGTCGTGTCCGAAATGGTTGCCAGCGGCGAGCTCGCCAAGGGCAGGGCCGGTTTCAACCTGCGCATACGCCACTCCGGCCTGCCCGTCCATATGGTTCAGCTGGCCGGCCGTGAGGCGATGCACATGGCCGAAGGTGCCAGAATCGCCGCCGGCGAGGGCGCCGACATTATCGACATCAACATGGGATGCCCGGCCAAGAAGGTCACCGGCGGTTATGCCGGCTCGGCATTGATGCTGGATCTCGACCACGCACTGTCGCTGATCGACGCCGTTGTCGGCGCGGTCGAGGTGCCAGTGACGGTCAAGATGCGGCTTGGCTGGGACGAAGGCGCGCTCAACGCGCCGATGCTGGCGCGGCGCGCCGAGCAGGCCGGTGTCAGCATGGTGACCGTGCACGGCCGAACGCGCTGCCAGTTCTATCAGGGCAAGGCCGACTGGCGCGCCATCGCCCGCGTCAAGGAAGCCGTGTCCATCCCGGTCGTCGCCAATGGTGACGTCTCTTCGCCGGCGGAAGCGGCCGACATTCTCGATCAATCGGGTGCCGACGCCGTGATGATCGGCCGTGCCCATTATGGCGCGCCCTGGATCGCAGGTGGCATTGCGGCCGCAGCGACAGGCGAAATGACGCCAAATATTCCACAGAACCCGACGGCGCTCGCCGACTACATCGTGGCCCACTATGAGGATATGCTGGCGCTCTACGGCGCCGAAAGCGGCCTGCGCCAGGCGCGCAAGCATCTCGGCTGGTATCTTGATCGGCATGCAGGCGGCGTCGCCGACGACAGCCGAAAGGCCGTACTGACCGCATTCGAGCCCGCGCGCGTCATTGCCTTGCTGCGCGATGTGTTTTCGCGCGATCCGCAACCTTTGACCCTGCGGAGTGCCGCATGAACGCCGCCGCCGGCCAAGGCGCTGAAATGGCGGATGCCGCCCAGATCGTGCTCAACACCATCCGCCGCCCGGTGATCATGATCAGCGAGGAAGGCTTCATCACCTTTGCCAACGCCGACGCGGAGGACTTCTTTCGTTCAAGCGCGACCATGCTCGCCCGCAACACGCTGTCAAAACTCATTCCCTTCGGCAGCCCGCTGCTGACGCTGGTCGACCAGGTGCGCGAGCGCCTGGCACCGGTCAACGAGTATCGGGTCGACGTGTCGTCGCCGCGTCTCGGCATCGAGAAGGTCGTCGATCTCTATGTCGCGCCGGTACCGGAATTTCCGGGCTCGGTGGTGGTTATGTTCCAGGAACGGTCGATGGCCGACAAGATCGACCGGCAGATGACGCATCGCGGTGCGGCGCGCTCGGTCACCGGCTTGGCGGCGATGCTTGCCCATGAGATCAAGAACCCGCTCTCCGGCATCCGCGGCGCTGCCCAGTTGCTGGAACTGTCGGCTTCCGACGAAGACCGTGCGCTGACGCGGCTGATCACCGACGAGACCGACCGCATCGTGTCGCTGGTCGATCGCATGGAGGTGTTTTCCGACGAGCGGCCGATCGACCGCTACCCCGTCAACATCCATGTCGTGCTCGACCATGTGAAGGCCATTGCCAAGAACGGTTTTGCCAAGAGAATCAAGATATTGGAGGACTATGATCCTTCGTTGCCTCCGGTGTTTGCCAACCGCGACCAGTTGATCCAGGTGTTCCTCAACCTGGTCAAGAACGCCGCCGAGGCGATCGGCAGTGACCCGCAGGGCGAGATCATGCTGTCGACCGCCTTCCGGCCAGGCATCCGTGTTTCCGTTCCGGGCACGCAGGACCGCGTGTCGCTGCCGCTGGAATTTTGCGTGCGTGACAATGGTTCCGGCGTCTCGGAAGATATCCTGCCGATCCTGTTCGACCCGTTCATCACCACCAAGCCGAACGGCTCGGGGCTGGGGCTGGCGCTGGTCGCCAAAATCGTCGGCGAACATGGCGGCATCATCGAATGCGAATCGACGCCGCGCGGGACCACATTCCGCATCCTGATGCCGGCCTGGAAAGAAGCGCCATACGGCGCCGATGAAGACGGTGAAGGAGACCGCAAATGACCGTTCGCGGCAATATTCTCGTCGCCGACGACGATGCGGCGATCCGCACTGTCCTCAACCAGGCGCTTTCGCGCGTCGGCCACGAGGTGCGCGTCACCTCCAATGCTTCGACTTTGTGGCGCTGGGTGGCGGCGGGCGAGGGCGATCTTGTCATCACCGATGTGGTGATGCCGGACGAAAACGCCTTCGACATGCTGCCGCGCATCAAGAAGGCGAGGCCGGAACTGCCGGTCATCGTCATGAGCGCCCAGAACACCTTCATGACGGCGATCCGCGCGTCTGAAACCGGCGCCTATGAGTATCTGCCCAAGCCGTTCGACCTGACCGAACTGCTCAACATCGTCAACCGGGCGCTTTCCGAGCCGCGACGGCCGAAGATCGATGCGCGGCCGGAAGAGCAGCCCGATGCAATGCCGCTGGTCGGCCGTTCGGCCGCCATGCAGGACATCTACCGCATGCTGGCGCGCATGATGCAGACCGACCTGACGGTGATGATCTCGGGCGAATCCGGCACCGGCAAGGAACTGGTGGCGCGCGCGCTGCATGAATATGGCCGCCGCCGTGGCGGCCCGTTTGTCGCCATCAACATGGCGGCGATCCCGCGCGACCTGATCGAATCGGAACTGTTCGGTCACGAGAAGGGCGCCTTCACCGGCGCGCAGAACCGCTCGACCGGGCGCTTCGAGCAAGCTGAAGGCGGCACGCTGTTCCTCGATGAAATCGGCGACATGCCGATGGAAGCGCAGACGCGGCTGCTGCGCGTGCTCCAACAGGGCGAATACACGACGGTTGGCGGACGCACGCCGATCAAGACCGACGTGCGCATCGTCGCCGCCACCAACAAGGATCTGCGCACCCTGATCAACCAGGGGCTTTTTCGCGAGGATCTGTTCTATCGCCTCAACGTGGTGCCGCTCCGGCTGCCCGCGCTGCGTGAGCGCTCCGAGGATGTGCCCGACCTTGTCCGCCACTTCTTCAAGCTCGGCGAAATGGAAGGCCTGCAGACCAAGCGCATTTCTTCCGGCGGCATCGAGTTGATGAAGCGCTATCCCTGGCCGGGCAATGTGCGCGAACTGGAAAACCTGGTTCGCAGGCTCGCCGCGCTCTATTCGCAGGACGAGATTTCCGCCGAGATCATCGAGGCCGAGCTCAAGACCGGCGAACGTCCCGTGGTGCCGGGTGGCGGCAATCTCATTCCCGACGATTTGTCGATCGGCCAGGCGGTCGAGCACTTCCTGCAACGCTATTTCGCCTCGTTTGCCGGCGATTTGCCACCTGCCGGGCTTTATCAACGCATCCTGTCCGAGGTCGAGTTTCCACTCGTCCTGGCCTCGATGACGGCAACCCGCGGCAACCAGATCAAGGCCGCGGAACTGCTTGGTTTGAACCGCAACACGCTGCGCAAGAAGATTCGCGAACTCGGCGTCAACGTCTACAAATCGTCGCGGCAGGGCTGAGCCCTGATCTGAGCCCGCGCTCTTTTCAGGGGATCGGCTCGCGAAAGATTTCCGTCTCGGTCACACTTGTTGCATAATCGCCACAATGCGTTGCATACATCCGACGCAATCATGGCACTAGACGGCGACATGGCCCCGCAGGCACCGACAACAAACCAACCGCTTTTCAGCGAACCCGGCGCTCGTGACGGGCGCCGGCTGCTTGCGCTGCCAGGCGTGATCGCGGTCGTCGGCGCGCTGATGACGGCGGCGATCTCGTTCACCATCCTCGTTGGCGCCACGCCGATCACACCGAACGAGTCGACGACGCTGGCGTTGATTGCCCTCAACGCGGCTTTCGTCCTGATTCTTATCGCGCTGGTCGGGCGTGAGGTGCACCGCATCCTGATGGCGCGCCGGCATGGCAAGGCCGCTTCGCGGCTGCATGTGCGCATTGTCGCCATGTTCGCCCTGGTTGCCGCCATTCCGGCCATCATGGTGGCCATCATCGCGTCGATCACGCTCGACATCGGCCTCGACCGCTGGTTCGAGATCCGCACCAAGACGATCGTCAATTCGTCGCTGTCGATCGCCGACGCCTATGTTCAGGAAAATGCCCGCAACCTGCAGGGTACGACACTGTCCATGGCCTATGATCTCGATGCGTCACGCACACTCTACGGCCTTGATCGTACCGGCTTTCTCGACCTGATGAACAAGGAAGCCGTGGGCCGTTCGCTGGCTCATGCGGCGCTGATCAAACCTGACGGCTCTTTCGTCATGAGCGCCAAGACCGACACGGATTTTGCCATGCCTGAGCCGCCGGAAGGCGCCGTGGCCAGCGCTGCCGACGGCAAGCCGGTGCTGATCGAGCCGAAAACGCGCAACATCATGGGCGCCATCGTCAAGCTGCGCGAGATCGAAGGGCTCTATCTCTATACCATTCGCCTCGTCGATCCCGAGGTCATCAAGGCACGCCAGATCGTCAGGTCCAACACCGACGAATATCGGGGGCTGGAAGACAACCGCCGTACCTCGCAGGTGGCCTTCGCGCTGCCCTATCTGTCGCTGACGCTGATCATCATCCTGTCCGCGATCTGGACCGGCATTGCGGTCGCCGACCGTCTGGTGCGGCCCATTCGCCAGCTCATCGGCGCCGCCGACGAAGTGGCGACCGGCAATCTCGACGTCGCGGTTCCGGTCAGGCCCTCGGACGGCGATGTCGCCTCGCTCGGCGATACGTTCAACAAGATGCTTCTCGAACTGAAATCGCAGCGCAACGAGATCCTGTCGGCCAAGGACCTGATCGACGAGAGGCGACGCTTCTCCGAAGCCGTGCTTGCCGGCGTTACCGCCGGCGTCATCGGCGTCGATCCCTACGGCATCGTTACCATCGTCAATCGCTCGGCCGAAGCGATGCTGGCCATATCCGCCAGCGCAGCCCTTGGGCAGAACCTTTCCGCCGTGCTGCCGCATGTCGGCCGCGTCTTCGAAATCGGCCGCAAGTCCGGCAAACCCGTCTATCGCGAGCAGGTGACCTTCTACCGCGCCGGCGCCGAGCGGACCTTCAACGTTCAGATCACCATCGAGGCCGGCGATGACGGCTCGGAGGAAAAGTCCTATGTCGTGACGGTTGACGACATCACCGACCTGGTCCAGGCGCAGCGCTCGTCGGCTTGGGCGGATGTGGCGCGGCGTATCGCCCACGAGATCAAGAACCCGCTGACGCCGATCCAGCTCTCGGCCGAACGCATCAAGCGCCGCTATGGCAAGGTGATTACCGAGGACCGCGAGGTTTTCGACCAGTGCACCGACACCATCATCCGGCAGGTCGAGGATATCGGCCGCATGGTCGACGAATTCTCGGCTTTCGCGCGCATGCCGAAGCCCGAGATGAAGGCCATAGATCTGCGCGAATCGCTGCGCGAGGCCTCGTTCCTGGTCGAGGTCAGCCGCGCCGACATCACTTTCGAGCGGATCTTCGGCAGCGAGCCGCTGAAGGGCACGTTCGACAGCCGGCTGATGGCGCAGGCTTTCGGCAATGTGATCAAGAACGCTGCCGAAGCCATCGACGGATTGGAACAGAAGGACGGTTCGCACGGCATAATCCGGATTCAGGCCGGGCGCCAGAATGGTGTGATTCGAATCGACGTCATCGACAATGGCAAAGGCCTGCCGCGCGAGAATCGCCAACGGCTGCTCGAGCCCTACATGACCACACGCGAGAAGGGCACCGGACTTGGCCTCGCTATCGTCAAGAAGATCGTGGAGGACCATGGTGGCAGGCTGGAACTACACGATGCTCCTGCGGACTTCCACGATGGGCGCGGCGCGATGATCAGCATCATCCTGCCGCCTGCGGCCGCAACGGCTCCGCGCGGCGAAAGCAGGGCGGAAAACGAAAGAGAAACTGAAAAGGTCGGTAATGGCGTCTGATATTCTCATCGTCGATGACGAGGAAGACATCCGTGAACTCGTCGCGGGCATACTGAGCGACGAAGGTCACGAAACCCGCACGGCATTCGATGCCGACAGCGCGCTCGCTGCTATAGCTGATCGCGCGCCGCGGCTGATTTTCCTCGATATCTGGCTGCAGGGCTCGCGCCTGGACGGGCTGGCGCTGCTCGACGAGATCAAGAC
>NZ_RZRO01000134.1:0-13285 GCF_003997975.1 Mesorhizobium sp. M7A.F.Ca.US.005.03.1.1 | reverse complement strand
ATGCGCTGCGCATCAAGGCTGCGTATTTCAACAATGATGTCGAAGATTACATCGATGGCGTTACCCTGTCGCGGTTTGACCCGGCAGCCGGTTGCCCGAGCGGACCCGGTATCCCGATATGCTTCCAGTACCAGAATTTTGCCAAGGCCAAGATCGACGGCTTCGAACTGGAGGGCGTCTATGATGCCGGATGGGGCTATGCCGGGCTCTCGGCTTCAATCACCAATGGTCACACCATTTCCTACAAGGGTGTGGAAGCGGATCTCGCCACGATCCCATCATCCCAGGTCACCGCGCAGCTCGGCTTGCGCTTCCTCGAGGACAAGCTGACCGTCGGCGGCGAAGTGCAATACAATGGCAAGCCCAAGGGCAATCCGATCGCCGAGGACTACACGCTGGTCAATGCCTTTGCCAGCTACCAGGCGACGGACAATTTGAAGATTGATTTCCGCGCCGACAATCTGTTCGATGTCAAATACGCCAACCCGCTCAACCTGACCACGGCCGGCCAGCCGCCGCAGCCGGTTTTCGCGGCCTACGAGCCCGGCATAACGCTGAAGCTGGCGGCAACGATGCGGTTTGGAGGCTGATTGCCATGACGAGCTTGACGACACCCCTTCGTCTGCTGACCTCGATGCTGGCGATGTCGCTTGCGATGGTTCCGGCGTGGGCGCAAGAGTCCGCGCCGGTCCCCGCGCTCACCCTGGAACTCAATGGTGCGCAACCTTCCGACAAGGGTTGCCGCCTGACGTTCGTGGTCAACAACAATCTCGGCGCCGACCTGGCCAAGGCTGCCTTCGAGATCGCCTTGTTCAACGAGGCAGGCGTCGTCGACCGGCTGACCGTGCTCGACTTCAAGGAACTGCCGGCCGGCAAGACCAAGGTGACGCGTTTCGATCTGGCCGGCACCGAGTGCTCGAAAGTCAGCCGCGTGCTGATCAACAGCGCGACCGAATGCACCGGTACCGGCGTCGAACCGAACGCCTGCATGCGAAAGCTGAAGACAGACACCAAGACCGGTATCGCCTTCGGCGTCTGAGGTGGGACTGCATCCCGCATTCCTGCAAAACAAAGCGGCGTGGCCAGTTGCCGGCCACTGCCGACTGCCGCTGCGAGCGAACGATCTTGATTTGACAATTCTGCTCTTGTCGCTGCAGGTCTCGCGGCGAGACATGCAGGATATCAGCCCCCTCCCCGAAGCCGGCGCCGAGCTGGCGATAGAGCCAACCGAGCCGCTCGCGCTGCCGCGGCCATCGGCCTGGAACCGCAAATGGACGGCGGCGATCGTCGTCTCCTGCGCGCTCCACGCCGCCGTGGCGGCGGCTTTTCTGATCTCGCCTTCGGGGATTTCGAGTTCCCAGAATGCCGAGCAGCCGGAAGGCAGTGATCAGTCGGGCACCAACGTGGTCGGCAGCGCGCTGGACAAGGACCCGACGGCAATAAACGTTGCACTGGTGCCCAGCCCGCAACCGGCTGTCGCCGTTCCAGAACAGCCGCCGATCCCCAGCGCGAGGCCCAGTCCGCCAGCTGCCTCTTCAAAGACGGCGGATGAAAAGCGCGGCACGGCGGATGGCCAGGACCTGTCGGCGCAAGCGGCCAGCAAGGGCAAAAGGCAAAACGAGGCAGGCACTGCCGCGGAAGATAACTACCGCGGCGATGTCTTTAGAAAGCTCGGCAGCGTCAATCGCACTCTGCCGCCGTCCCTACAACTGGCGGCACGCAACAATGCGGTTGTTAAATTCGTCATAGGCAGGAAGGGCAACATAAATAAGTTGCGCATCCTGGAGACCTCAGGGTCGGCGGCTTTCGATCAGGCGGCCCTTGGCATTATCCGCAAAGCAGCCCCCTTCCCTTCGATTCCACCACAGGCAGCAAGCGCAAGTTTGGAGTTCGAGACCGAAATCGGCCCATTTTGAATGTGCGCAGAACAAAACGCTGCGGCCGCAAATCATCAACATCCCTGTGAGAGGAAACCGCCATGTACATCGCCATGAACCGCTTCAAGGTGCAGACCGGCTCGGAGAACGATTTCGAGGCCTTGTGGAAGAACCGCGATTCCAGCCTTGCGGAGATGAAGGGGTTCCGCGAATTCCACCTGCTGCGAGGCCCGGTCAACGAGACCGAAGGCTACACGCTGTTTGCATCGCACACGGTGTGGGCGAGCCACGATGATTTCATCGCCTGGACCAAGTCCGAGAATTTCCGCGCCGCCCACAGGAATGTCGGCACGACGAAGGTCCACTATCTCGGCCACCCCCAGTTCGAGGGTTTTTCGGTCGTCGAAGGCGCGTAATGCATGTCGCCCAAAAGTGGTCCCGGTTTGGGACAACGACATGCATAAAACAAAAGAGATAGAGACATTCACTGTTTCCACGAAACGGTGAATGGCTCTAACGACCGGCCGGAGTCAGGCTCCGGCCAGCAAGCTCGCATTGCCGCCCGCGGCGGTGGTGTCGACGCAGACGGCCCGCTCATGTGCATAAGCCGCCGGGTTCAACACTTCGCTGACCAGCGGCACGATCGGGCCTGAGCGATCAGCGATAACCCTGCGCACGATGCGCGCGGCCTCTGGCGTGCCGGAAAAAGCAACGATATCGACGCGCAGCGAGCGTGCCTCGACCGGATCAGGCCGGCCATCGATGGCGGCCAGCGGCAGGCCCTTGCCGGTCAGAGCGGAAAGGGCTGCCGGTGCACCCGGCGCAACGGCCAGCACGGCGTTGCCGGCGGCGAGCGCCTGGATCGTCTGCGCCAGCAGCGTATCACCATCGGGACCAAGGCACAGCACCCGTCCACGTGGCGACAGCGAGAGCGTGTTGGCTTCGCCGGTCGGCCCGGGCAGGTCGACCTGGCCGAAATCGATGCCGGCGGCCGCACCAATGGCCGCAGCACCCTTGCCGCGCAGATGCTTCCTCAGAATGGCGATCCGGTCCGGACGCGTCGACCAGCCGCCAAGTGTGGGATCAGGCAGATTGTCGGCAAGCTCGGTCGCCGTGACCTTGTGGCCGTCCTGCACATGGGTGCCGGCCTCCGGCCCCTTGCGGAAGCGGCGGAGATAGTGCGGACCGCCGGCCTTCGGCCCGGTGCCGGAAAGCCCCTCGCCGCCAAACGGCTGCGAACCGACGACGGCGCCGATCTGGTTGCGGTTGACATAGATGTTGCCGGCATGGATGCCATCGACGAAATGCTGCACGCGGCCCTCGATGCGGGTGTGCAGGCCGAAGGTCAGGCCATAACCCTTGCGGTTGATGGCGGCGATGACCGCGTCGATCTGGTCGGCGTCGAAACTGGCGACATGCAGCACCGGCCCGAACACCTCGCGCTCCATGTCCTCGATACCCTTGACCCGGAAGACATGCGGCGCGACGAAGCGACCTTCCCTGGGCGCCTCGAGCTTGGCGATCAGCCTGCCCTGCAGGCCCATCTTCGTGCAATACTCGCGGATCGAGCTTTGCGCCTCGTCGTCGATAACCGGGCCGACATCGGTCGAAATCCGCCAGGGATCGCCGACGTTGAGCGCCTCCATGGCGCCCTTCAGCATCTCCAGCATCTTCTTCTCGACGTCCTTCTGCACGTAGAGTACGCGCAGCGCCGAACAGCGCTGGCCGGCACTCTGGAAGGCGGAGGCGAGGATATCGCGCACCGCCTGTTCGGGCAGCGCGGTGGAATCGACGATCATGGCGTTGAGGCCGCCAGTCTCGGCGATCAGCATGGCGTCGGGCGCGGCCGTCTCGGCCAGCTGCTTCTCGATCAGCTTGGCAACCTCGGTCGAACCTGTGAAGCAGACGCCAGCGATGCGTGGATCGGCGGTGAGCGGCCCGCCGACCGATGGGCCGTCGCCAGGGAGCAACTGGATGACGTCTTCCGGCACGCCGGCCTCGCGCAGCAGTTCGACGGCGCGGAAGGCGATCAGCGGCGTCTGCTCGGCCGGCTTGGCGATCACCGAATTGCCGGTGACGAGCGCTGCCGCGATCTGGCCGGTGAAGATGGCGAGCGGGAAATTCCACGGCGAAATGCAGACGATGGCGCCGCGCGCCTGCGTGCCCACCTCGGCATTGGCCGCTTCGGTGGCGTAGTAGCGCAGGAAGTCGACGGCTTCACGCACCTCGGCGACGCCGTCGGCCAGCGATTTGCCGGCCTCGCGGGTGGCGAGTGCAAAGAACTCGACGGCATTCGCCTCATAGAGATCGGCGGCACGGTTGAGGATGGCGGCGCGCTCGGCGACGGGACGCTTCGCCCAGGCCGGTTGCGCTTCCACCGCAAAGCGCACGGCGGTCGCGACTTGCTTGGCAGCTGCTTCGCTGACCGTGCCGACCACTTCGGAAGGCTTTGCCGGGTTGACGATCGGACGCTGCTTGCCATAGCCGGCGGCCCGCGTAATCGGCTTGGCATGCCAGCGATCCGGCCCGGCGAAGGCCGCCCTGGCCTTGTCGATCGCCGCCAGCGTCACCGTGTCGGTGATGTCGAATCCTTTCGAATTGCGACGCCCGGCTCCAAAAATCTGGGAAGGCCGGGCAATCGCCGGATTGGCTGCCGGACCCTGGCTTTCGACCGTCTCGAGCGGATCGCGCGCAATGTCCTCCGGCTCGACATCCTCATCGGTCAGCTGGTGCACGAAGGAGGAGTTGGCGCCGTTCTCCAGCAGCCGGCGCACCAGATAGGCCAGCAGATCGGAATGCGCACCGACCGGCGCATAGATCCGGCAGCGCGTGCCTTCGGACCGTCGCACCGTCTCGTGCAGCGCCTCGCCCATGCCGTGCAGGCGCTGGAACTCGAAGGAATCGCGGTTATTATCAGCCATCGACAGGATGGCGGCGACGGTATGGGCGTTGTGGGTGGCGAACTGCGGATAGATGCGGTCGGTCATGCCAAGCAGCTTCTTCGCGCAAGCCATGTAGGAGACGTCGGTGTTGGCCTTGCGGGTGAAGACGGGATAACCGGTGAGTCCCAACGTCTGACCCCGCTTGATCTCGGTGTCCCAATAGGCGCCCTTGACCAGCCGAACCATGATGTTGCGGTCGTATTTCTTGGCCAGCGCATAGAGCCAGTCGATGGCGAAGGCCGCGCGTGGCCCATACGCCTGCACCACCACGCCAAACCCGTTCCAGCCGGCAAGTTCCGGCTCGGCCAGCACCCGCTCGATGACGTCGAGCGATAGATCGAGGCGGTCGGCCTCCTCGGCATCGATGTTGAGACCCATGCGCGAGTGGCGCGCGGCCAGCGCCAGCGACAAAAGCCGCTCGGCCATCACAGGCAGCATCTCTTCCTTCTGCGCCACCTCGTAGCGCGGATGCAGTGCCGAAAGCTTGACCGAGATGCCGTGGTTCTGCCTGATATCAGGACCGTTGGAGCCGGAATCGAGCGACGAAATCGCGTCGGCATAGGCCTTGTGATAGCGCAAGGCGTCGGCCTCGGTGCGGGCCGCCTCGCCCAGCATGTCGAAGGAATAGAGATAACCCTTCTGGGTCATAGGCCGGCCGCGCTTGACGGCTTCAGTGATGGTGCGGCCGAGCACGAACTGCTCGCCCATCTCGCGCATGGCGGCGGCCACCGCCTTGCGGATGACCGGCTCGCCCAGCCGCCGCACCATAGAACGCAGCGTGCCCTCGATGCCGCCCTCGCCTTCGTCGAGGACGCGGCCGGTCAGCATCAGCGCCCAGGTCGAGGCGTTGACGAAGATGGAGCTCGAACCGCCCGAATGCGCCGACCAGTCGTGCGGCGCGATCTTGTCGGCGATGAGGTCGTCCATCGTCTCGGTATCGGGCACGCGCAGCAGCGCCTCGGCCAGGCACATCAGCGCCACGCCTTCCTTGGTGGAGAGACCGTAAGCGGAGAGGAAGACTTCCATCAGCCTTGGATCCGACGAACCGCGCACCGCGCGCACCAGATCGGCGGCGCGAGCCGAGATCGCCTTGCGGTCTTTCCCGGAGAGCCCCGTCGCCTCGGCAAGCCGCTTCACGGCCTCGTCTTCGTCGGGCAGGTAGTTGGCGCGGATCTGCTGGCGGATGGCATCGAGCGCTGGCATGGCGGTCCCGTGGATCGAGCAAAGGGGATCGGGCCGGCGGTCACCGGACCGAATGGCGCAAGCTAGCACAAGTGCAAAATTTCGGCCGGTCCAAAGAAATCGACATTGGAGGTCATTCGATCTATCCTAGCGGCATATAATTGACATTTGGACTGCGATTTCGATGACAGAAGACCAATTGGACCGCATAGATCGGAATATCCTGGCCGCACTTGCAAGCGACGGCCGGCTTTCCATGTCAGAACTGGCCGCAAAGGTCGGCCTGTCGAAGACGCCGGTGCAGGCGCGGGTGAAGCGGCTTGAGAAGGACGGCTATATCAGAGGCTACCAGGCGATCGTCGACCGCGAGCGCATGGGCGAAGGCCATGTCGCATTCGTCCAGGTGAAATTGTCCGACACCAGATCCGCCGCGCTCGACGCCTTCAACCGGTCCGTACAGGCTGTGCCGGAGATCGAACAGTGCCACATGATGGCGTCGAGCTTCGATTATCTGCTGAAAGTCCGCACCAGGGACATCGCCGCCTACCGCCGCGTCCTCGGCGAGCGCATCTCGGCCCTGCCCCATGTCGCCCAGACCTCGACCTTTGTAGCGATGGAGACCGTGAAGGACCGGTAGATCACTCCGAAAGCGTCTTCAAGAACGCCACCAGAGCAGCGCGTTCTCGGTCTGAAAGCTCCAACGGGTGAACCTCTGATACCCCTTCGACGCTGGGCGCGGCCTTCGCATAATGCGCCACGACCTCGTCGAGCGACGAAAACTGCCCCGCATGCATATAGGGCGGTCGCGTTGCCGCACCGCGCAGAGACGGCGTCTTGTAGGCGCGGATGAGTTGTGGCGCATTCTTGACCATGAAGCGCAGTTCGCCGCAGGCGGCAACCTCGCCGTCCCGATAGGCGCCAAGGCAGTTGAACGGGTCGGCCTCGACTTGGTGCACGGCATCGATGCGGCCGCGATCCGGCGGCAGGCCCGCAACAGGCGGCACGCCGGTGTTGTGAAAGCTGTTGTCGGTGAAGCGCGGGCCGTTGTGACAGGTCACGCAATTGGCCTTGCCGATGAACAGTTTAAGCCCAAGGATTTCTTGTTTGGAAAAGACAGCATCGCCCTTCGGCTCGGCACCGGTGGCGAGGTCCAGCGCAAAGCGGTCGAAGCGCGCTGGCGCTGGCGCTATCGAGCGTTCGAAGGCGGCAATCGCCTTGCCGATATTGACGAAGACACCGTTGATGGCGTCGCGCTGCGCGCTGCTCATGGCATGCCAGGCTGCTTTCTCGGCATCGTTTCCAAGTGGGCTGGCATTCAACGGCATGCCGGAAAAATCGGGCAGCGGCCCAAAAATGCGCTCATAGCGCTCGCCGAAGCGCGCCTTGATGTAATGCGCGTAGGCAGCGCGGTTTCCCGCCTGCTCCAGCGGATTTTCGAGCGGCGTCAACGCTTGCGCCCACAGGCTGTCGCGACGGCCATCCCAGAAGAACCAGGGATCGTGCGCCACGCCCGCCAGCGGCATGGTGCGCCGGTTGGTGTGGCCGACGCCGACCGCCTGCGGCAGGTCGTCCTGGAACTGGCGGTCGATCTTGTGGCAGGTCGAACAGGATACCGACCCGTCACCGCTCATGCCCTGATCGAAGAACAGCGTCGAGCCGAGTGCGGCGGCGGCCGGCACGTCGGCAAAACGATTGGTGGTGTCGGCCTTGAGCGCCGGCAGCGACGACAGCGCCAGCGAAGCGATAGTCTTCTTTTCTGCGTCGGAAAAATCAGGCTTGCCGCAGCCCACGAGGACGACGGCGACCATCAGCGCCAGAAAGCGGAAAAGGCGCTTCATCGATCGCTCACAGCACCACGTTGAACAGTACGGTATCGGAGCCGGCGCCGGATGAGATGGCGAAACGAAGTTGCCACCAGCCGCTCATGGTGAATTTCAGCCCCTCGATGCGGTAACGGCCTTCGCCCAGGTAATCGGTGACCTGCGGGCTGGTCGGCAGGCCGTGATTGTGTTGCGGCATGCCGCCGGAGATGGCGATCGCGGCGCGCTCCACCGAAGCCCCTGTCTTTGTCTTCAGGGTCAGCAGCCAGGATTCCAGTTCGCCCTGCCGCACCACGCCCCGTTCCGGCACGAAACTCGCCACGTACAGCCCGTTGTCGGTTTTCTTCGTCCGCGCGACATCCGGGCCGGCTGGCAGCGACGAACGCGGCGCCGCCAGGAAGACGACCGCGAGAATGCCGACCAGCAAGGCAGCCAGACCAAGACCCGCCAGAAGATAACGCCATATCGATGCCAAACCGGTTCCTCTTCTGCAGACAACGCTCTGCCGAACGGATCGCATCCCGCCAGCCTGTGGGAAAACGCTGTGGCGGAAAAAACCCTGCTTGCCAAGCATGGCGCTGCCGATGGCAAAAAGCTACAGCACCGGGAAGCACTGGAGGATTGTAGATGGCGGGAACCGGCGTCGCCTCGATCGGCGAATGCATGCTCGAACTGTCGGGCCAGACCGGACCGAACTGGCGCATGGGCTTTGCCGGCGACACGTTCAACACGCTGTGGGCGCTGCACGCGCTGAGCACTGAGCGGCCGGCAACCTATGTCTCGGCCTTCGGCGACGATCCGTTCTCGCAAGCCCAGATCGATTTCTTAGGCCAGAACGGCATCGGCATCGGCTCCAGCCCGATCATAGCGGGCGCACGGCCTGGCCTCTATGCCATCACGCTGACCGGGGCCGAGCGTTCCTTCACCTACTGGCGCGGCGACGCCGCCGCGCGGCAGCTCGCCTCAGACCCGGTTGCATTGTCGAAAAACCTGGTAAATCAGGCGCTTGTCTATTTTTCCGGAATCACTTTGGCAATTCTGGATGAGGCCGCGCGCGCCGTATTGCTGGCGGCCGTCGCCAAGGCGCGCTCGGCCGGTTCACTTGTCGCCTTCGATCCCAACTACCGGCCGCGGCTTTGGCGCAATCGCGAGGATGCACAGGCAGCGATCGTCGAAGCCCTTGCCGCCACCGACATCGCATTGCCGACTTTCCCCGACGAGCAGATGCTGTTTGGCGATGCAACACCGCAAGCGACCGCAAAGCGACTCAGGCAACTGGTTAGCGAGGTCGTCGTCAAGAACGGCGAGCAGCCCGCCCTGATTGCCCAAGGAGAAACACTACGCGAAGTCCCGGCGATCCATGTCGCCGCCCCCGCCGATACGACCGGCGCCGGCGATTCGTTCAACGGCGGCTATCTTGCGGCTCGTCTTGCCGGCCACGACCCGCAGGAAGCCGCGCGCCGTGCGCATCGTGTCGCCGCCGCCGTGGTGCAAGTGCGCGGCGCGCTGGCGCCGTTCGAGACGCTGCGGGCGGCTTTCGAAGGCTAAGGTCGGAAAAACTAGGGCAGGCGGAACCTGTATTCCGTGACGTGGTGGTAGATCGCGCCCGGCCACAGCGTTGCTTGCGGGAAATAAGGCCGGTTCGGCGCGTCCGGCCAAATCTGCGGCTCCAGGCAGAAGCCGCAAAAGGCCTTGTAGTTCCGCCCTTCCAGCCCGGTGCGCGGCGTCACATACTGGCCGGTATAGAGCTGGACGCCGGGCTCGGTGGTCCAGACCTCCATCTCGACACCGGAACTGGCGCCTTGCGTCCATGCCGCCTGCTTGAGCGGCCCGCGTGCCGAAGCAAGGCAGAAATTCTGGTCGTAGGGCAGTTGATCACCCTCGGTTTCCATGCGCAGCGGCCGCGCCTGGCGGAAATCGAATGGCGTGCCGTCAACCGGCTTGACCACGCCTGTGGGGATCATGTCGCCATCGACCGGCAGGTAGGCGCCGGCATTCAGCATCATCCTGTGGTCGAGAATGTCGCCTGCGCCGCCATCATCCAGGTTGAAATAGGAATGCTGGGTGAGATTGCACAGCGTCGGCTCCTCGCAGGTGGCGGTCAGCTCGACGCTGAGCGTGCCGGGGATCTTCAGCCGGTAGGTGCAGGTGACGTCGAGCGCGCCGGGAAAACCCATCGTGCCGTCGGGATCGTGCAGCGTCAGCGTGACGAAATCCCTGCCATGCAAGGAAACCGTCCACGCCCGGTGGGAGTAACCTTGCGAGCCGCCATGCAGCGTATGCTTGTCGAGGAAGTTTTGCTCGGTCTGGTAGCGGCTGCCGCCAATGGTGAAGCGGCCGTCGCGGATGCGGTTGGCATAGCGGCCGACGACCGCACCGAAGAAGGCCGTATCCGTCTCGTAGCCTTCCAGACTGTCATAGCCGAGCACCAGCGGAGCATCGTGCCCGGTCAGGCGCAAATCCTGGATGATCGCGCCCAGACCGATGATGTTGGCTGTGATGCCGCCGCCCCTGATCGTGAAGCGACGCACCTGCTCGCCAGCCTGCGTCGTGCCGAAAACCTCGCCGTCCTTCATCGCCATGCCCGTAAATGCCAGTTGATCCAGAAGACTTCGGCTGGTTTTTCCATGAGAGATGGGCAGGCCATCGGCCTCCCCATCCCAGGGATAGCCTATCAGAGGCCGAGGCCGCCGATGCAGACATATTTGGTGTCGAGATAATCCTCGATGCCCTGATGCCCGCCTTCCTTGCCGAGGCCGGATTCCTTGACGCCGCCGAACGGCGCCTCCGGCGTGGTGATGAGGCCTTCATTGACCCCGACCATGCCGTATTTCAGCCCTTCCATCACTCGGAAGGCGCGGCCGAGGTCACCGGTGTAGAAGTAGCAGGCAAGGCCGAATTCGGTGTCGTTGGCGAGGGCGACGGCTTCCTCTTCGGTCTCGAACTTGAACACCGGTGCGACCGGGCCAAAGATCTCTTCCTTCATGAAGCGCATCTTGGGTGTCGCGTTGGCGATGACCGTCGGCTGGAAGAACGAACCGCCGAGCGCATGGCGCTTGCCGCCGGCAACGATCTTGCCGCCCTTTGATGTGGCGTCGGCGATCAGTTCCTCGACCTTCTCGACCGCCTTCTCGTCGATCAGCGGCCCCTGCTGCACGCCGTCCTCGAGGCCGGAGCCGACCTTCAGCGCGTTGCTGGCGGCAGCGAGCTTCTCGACGAACTTGTCATAGACACCTGCCTGGACAAGGAAGCGGTTGGTGCAAACGCAGGTCTGGCCGGAATTGCGGTACTTGGCGGTGATGGCGCCGGCGACGGCACGCTCGAGGTCGGCGTCGTCGAAAACGATGAACGGCGCGTTGCCGCCGAGTTCCATCGACACCTTCTTGACGGTGACCGACGACTTCTGGATGAGAAGCTTGCCGACCTCGGTCGAGCCGGTGAAAGTGATCTTCGACACCAGCGGATTGGCGCAGATCTCGTCGCCGATCTCGCTGGCCGAACCGGTCAGGATGTTGACGACGCCCTTGGGGAAACCGACTTCCTCTGCGAGCGCGCCCCAGGCGAGACCCGAATACGGCGTCTGCGACGCAGGCTTGACCACGGCGGTGCAGCCGGCGGCGAGCGCCGGGCCGAGCTTGCGGGCCAGCATCGAGGACGGAAAATTCCACGGCGTGATGGCGGCGATGACGCCAACCGGCTCCTTGGTCACCAGGATGCGGCGGTCCGCCCATGGCGACGGCACGACGTCGCCATAGGTGCGGCGACCTTCCTCGGCGAACCACAATATGTAGGACGCGGCCGAGCCGATCTCCCCCTTCGATTCGAACAGCGACTTGCCCTGCTCGATGGTCAGCAGTTCGGCCAGTACGTCCTGATTGTCCATCATCGCGTCGTGCAGCTTGCGCAGCAGCTTCGAGCGCTCGAGCGCGGTCGTCTTGCGCCAGGTCTTGAAAGCTTCCGCGGCGGCTTCGATGGCGCGGCGGGTCTCGGCCTTGCCCGACTTCGGCACGGTGCCGATCTTGAGACCGGTGGCAGGGTTGTTGACGTCGACCGTCTGGCCGCTGTCGGCCTGCACCCATTCGCCATTGATGAGATTGGCCTGCCGCATGAAATGGCTGGTTTTCTGAAGCATGCTATCCTCCGTTCGGCGCCCTGACGGGCGGGTCTGTGAAATCTTCGGTGCGCGTGCGCCATGGACTGAGGCCGGCACGCCGGAGCCACTGCTCTTTACCGAGGGCAAGGCACGCAAGCAATCGCAAGATGGCATATAGGGCTTGGGCCAGAGCGAGACGAGAGCAGGCTGACGTGCTTACACCGATGCCTTACCCGAAAACGTACAAGACAACAGTCAGCCAGAACGCGGTGGTGACGGCGGCGCAGGCCGTGGCGAGGGTCATCTGGTTCGACGCTAACGCCTGGCCGGTGTTGAACTGCACCGCGATCAGATAGGAATTGACGCCGGATGGCATCGCGGCCACCATCACCGCCACCTTGGCCGTCAAGGGCGGCATGCCGAGCAACCAGACGAAGACCAGCACCAGCGCCGGCATCAGGAACAGCTTCAGCACCGAAAGCGCCAACGCCGGCCGGACATTGCCCGATATGCCGAAACGGCGCAGGCTGAGCCCCATGGCGAACAGCGCCACTGGCCCGGCAGTGTCAGCCAGCGTATCGACCAGCCGCGTGGCAAGGTTCGGCAGCGGCGCGCCGGTTAGGCGCCAAGCCAGCCCGGCCAGGATACCGATGATCAGGGGATTGGTGAACAGTCTTCTCAGAAAGCTCTGGACGATGCGCAGCGGGTGTACGGGCTCACTGCCACCGCGGCCAAATATCTCGAACATGATGATCGAAGCCATCATCATGGTCGGCAGATGCACGGAAACGAGCAGCGACAGCACTTCGAATCCCCTGGACCCGAATACGCCGAGAACGAAGGGAATGCCCAGCAGCACTACATTCGAGAAGGACGACGACACTCCACCGACGATGCCTGCGCGTGCGTCCCGCCCGAAGATCCGCGTCGTCACCAGATGGCCGGCAGCCCATGTCATTGCAACCGCCGTGAAGTAAGCGCCCCACAGCGGCCAAGGCGCCACGCCATGGAAGTCGGACTTCACCATCGTCTGGAACAGCAGCAGCGGCATCGCCACGTTGATGGCAAATTCCGAAATCCCCTCGCCGCTCGCCGGCTTCAGATAGCCGGTGAGCCCGGCGAGGTAGCCGAGCGCGACAAGGCTGAAGACGAAAAGAACGGTTTCGGTGAGCGGAGACATTTTTACCGTGAGGGGCGGGTTCCCCGTGATAGGCGAGCCAGGACCGCGACGCAATCGCGCCTGAATTTGATCATCGTCGGCTGGCAGCGTTATAGAGGGCTTGGATCATCAGGGCGGACACGGACGACAAATAGCCTTTGTCCGACTCTCGAACCTCCGTCTTTTGCAGCGGGCATGGCTGACGGCTTCGT
>NZ_RZRO01000133.1:0-13695 GCF_003997975.1 Mesorhizobium sp. M7A.F.Ca.US.005.03.1.1 | reverse complement strand
GGCTTGCAGTTTACCGTCGGCGGCGAAGCTCGGCGGCTGTGCTGCCGCCGGCGTGGCGGCCGAGAGGGCGATGAGTAGAAGGATCTTGCGGTTCATGGTTCACCTCTAGTTTGGGCTCTTGGCGGCCTCAAGGAACGCTTGCCGAAAGTTCGTCAATAGTCAACATAATTCATTTAAGAGAACAGGAGACAGCGAAAGAATGGCGCCACCGCATCGGCATCGAAAGTCCGGAGCCGCGAGCCGCGACGCCATCACCGATGGCGTCGGCGCGCTCCTGTAGCGGCCAAGGCCACGCGTCAGTGCGTCTCGGCATTCTTTGCGGCGATCAGGCAGATCAGTTCGTACATCATCACCATGGCGACCTGCGCCGTGATCTGGTTGGGGCTGTCCTTGGTCGGCATCAGGCAGACGACGTCCCCACCGATGATGTTGAGCCCCTTCAATCCTTGCAGAAGGCGCGTCGCCTCGCGGATGGTCAGGCCGCCGAAGCCCGGCTCGAGGTTCGAAACCCCGGGAGCGACGGAGGGGTCGAGGCTGTCGAGATCGAAGGTGATGTAGGCGGGGCGATCGCCAACCCGCTCGCGGATCATCTCCACCATGCGCTCTATGCCCAAGCGTTCGAACTCGTCCATCGTAACAACCCGATAGCCCAGAGCGCGACTCGAGCCGCCAACGCCGCCGGTGTGGATATCCGCCGCCGGATGACCGCGCATGCCGATCTGGATGCTGCGTTCCGGGTCGACCGCACCTTCCTTTGCCGTATAGGCCGCCCAGTGCGCCGCCGAACGCTTCGCGCCAAGCCAGTGGGGCATGTTGTCGTAGGAATCGGTGTGCGCGTCGAAATGGATCAGCGAGCAGGGCTGGCCTCCCGACAGGCGCCGGCCCGGTCCGGCGATGGCCTTGATGATAGGCCCGGTGATCGAGTGATCGCCGCCGATGGAAACCGGGTTTGTGCCGGCGGCGTCGAGCCGGGCGTAGAAGGCTTCGATGTCGCGGACACAGGCCTCGTTGTTCATGGCCTCGGGCAGGGGAACGTCGCCAAGATCGCTGATCTTGGCGGCATCCCATGGCGAAAAGCCGTGCACCCCGTGCGAGCGGCGATAGTAGCCCGACACGTTGCGGACCGCACGCGGGCCAAGATGTTGGTCGCGCTCCGTCGAGCCGTTTCCGGAGCTGTGCGGCACGCCGACCAGGCCGATATCCACATCGGCCGGAGTCTCCGCTACCGGGCAGCGGAAAAACGTCGCGATGCCCCACCAGTACCAACTCTGCGAACTGCGCCTGGCTTCGGCAATATCGTCTTGGCTCATCATCGCTCCTTCATCCGTATGCTGGCGGGGAAGGCTCGCCTCATGGCACCGCCGCCTCCTCGAAATTCATCTGGATGCTGGTGGGGAATTCTGTATAAGTCAACAAAGTTGTTCTATACAGAACACATAAAATTCCGGCTTGTACGGCGGACCGAGCTGACGGTATGGGATTGAACATGCTGAGAGCGCAATCATGACGAGTGGCACCCAGAGGCCGTCCACGGCCCGCATCGGTGATGCCCTGCGCAATCGACGGCGCGAACTGGACCTTACCCTCCAGGCCGTGGCGGATGGCGTTGAAGTCAGCAAGGGTTTTCTCAGCGAAGTCGAACGCGACAAGGCCTCGCCCTCGGTGGCAACGCTCGTTCGCCTGTGCGACATTCTTGGAATTACGATCGGCAGCCTGTTCCAGCATGACAACACGGCTGTCGTCCGCGTTGACGCGCGCACTCCGGCGGTGCTCGGCGGCACCGACCTTTCAGACTTCCTGCTCAGCCCGAAATCCGCGGTTCGGACGCAGGCGATCCTGTCGATCATGGCGCCGGGCGGCACCGGCGGCGACAAGCTCTACAGCTGGCGTTCGGAAGAGGAATTCGTGTTCGTCGTCGAGGGCAGCGTGACCGTGTTGCTCGAAGGCGAGGAGTTCGTCCTGCTCGAAGGCGACGCCATGACTTTCGACCCAAGACGCCTCCACACCTTCCGCAACAGTTCCGCCACCAAGCAGGCGCAAGCGCTTTTCATCCTGTCGCCGCCGTCCGTCTAGAGGCGCAGTCATCTTAAGCCAGCGTAGTCCGATGACGTCGGCTTTCGGGAAACGGCGAAGCTGGTCTTAACGACCGACTTGAGGCGCAAAGCTGCCGGCTTCACCCCCTCGGGAGTTTCGCGCTCGCCTGCCGGGCCTCGCCTTCGATCTCGATCTTGCTCCGCGCTTGAAGATCGAAGCGCACCGTTACGGTGCGCATGCGCGCATGCAGGACTCCGTCCAGCGTACCGCGCATTTCATGCAGATAAGTCAGCGACGATTTCCCAAGCTTTTCTATAACGCTGCGAACGGTGACCAGAGTTCCCACCGCGGTTTCATGCACGTAGTCGATCTCCATCCTCACATCCGCCCAGCCAAGGGTCGGCGTCAAACGAGGATCGGCAATCCTGCCCAGCAACTGGAAACTGGCGTCATCGAACATCGCCACATAATGACGAACGTTGAGATGGCCCATCGCGTCGCACATCCAAGGATGCACGACGCCGACATAGGTTTCGATGCCGGGGGGCGTCAAAACCCGACCTCATGTGCGCCCTTGAGATCCAGCAGTTGACGGGCTTCGTCGGGCGTCGCGATTTCGAGCGACAACTCGTTGAGAATGCGCTTTATCTTGGCCACCTGTTCGGCATTGCTCTTGGCGAGCGTGCCCTTGCCGACATAGAGGCTGTCTTCCAAACCGACCCGTACATTGCCGCCCATGATCGCGCCCATCGTGCAGAGATTTATCTGGTGCTTGCCCGCGGCAAGGATCGACCAGAGATAGTCGTCTCCGAACAGCCGATCAGCCGTCCTGCGCATGTGCATCATGTCTTCTGGGTCGGCGCCGATACCGCCCAGCAGCCCGAAGATCGTCTGGACGAAAAGCGGCGGCTTCAGCAGCTTGCGGTCGAGAAAGTGCGCAAGCGTGTAGAGGTGACTGACATCGTAGCACTCGAACTCGAACTTCGTGCCATAAGCCTGGCCGACCTCGACGATGATCCGCTCGATCTGCTCGAACGTGTTGGAGACGATGCCCTTCTTTGTGTCTTCCAGATAGCCCTTCTCCCAGTCGTACTTCCAGTCGGTGTATTTCGGCGCGATGTGGTGCAAGGCGAAATTCATAGATCCCATATTGAGCGAGCAGAGTTCCGGCTTCGAAGCGTGCGCCGCTTCAAGGCGCTCTTCGAGGGTCATCTTCAGCCCGCCGCCGGTGGAAATGTTCATCACGGCGTCGGTCTGCTGCTTGATGCGCGGCAGGAAATCCATAAACAGCCTGGGATCAGGGGTAGGCTTGCCGGTCTCCGGATCGCGGGCATGCAGATGGATCACCGACGCCCCGGCTTCGGCTGCTCCGACAGCGGCGTCGACGATCTCGGACGGCGTTATCGGCAGATACGGGCTCATCGTCGGCGTGTGGATCGAGCCGGTGACCGCACAGGTGATGACGACTTTCGGCGATTTCTTCATGGTTGAACTCTCCCTTGTCTGCCTTTTGTTGTTATCTATCGAGAGCGAGGCAATCCTCACGACCACAGCCCAATCGAACCGCCTCGCCCGCATTGAGTTCGGACCGAGACGACGATGCGGCAAGCTTGACAATGAATTTCAGGCCGCCCGCCGTCACAGCGACGAGCCGGATGTGATCGCCGACATAGACGGACTGAACGACGGTTGCCGCGATCACGTTGAGGGCGGTGGAGCCTTCGTGCAATAAGGACATGCGCTCGGGCCTGATCGACAGCGTCACCCTGGCGCCCGTAGGGGGCGTCGCGCCAGGGGAAATGGCGTTCAACACCAGATCGCCATCGTCGAGATGGACGGCCACGCCACCATTTTCACCGCCGGCAAGCACGGTGCCGGACATGCGGTTGTTCTCGCCGATGAAGCTCGCCACAAAGCTGCCCGTCGGACGCTCATACAGTTCGCGTGGTGTCGAAAGCTGCTCGATGCGGCCGGCGCTGAACACCGCGATCCGGTCGGACATGGTCAGCGCCTCGGTCTGGTCGTGGGTCACATAAACGAACGTGACGCCAAGCCGGGCATGGATTTCCTTGATTTCGAACTGCATCTGCTCGCGCAGTTGCTTGTCTAGGGCGCCGAGCGGTTCGTCCATCAGGACAAGATTTGGTTCGAAGATCAGGGCGCGGGCAACCGCGACGCGTTGTTGCTGCCCACCCGAAAGCTGCGCCGGACGCCGGTTGCCGAATTCGGGCAACTGGACCATGTCGAGAACGTTCCTGACACGTTGCGTCACCTCCTCGCGGCCAAGTTTGCGGACCTCGAGTGGGAAAGCCAGATTTTCGGCGACCGTCATG
The DNA here is from genome assembly GCF_003997975.1 of Mesorhizobium sp. M7A.F.Ca.US.005.03.1.1. Lineage (NCBI taxonomy): Bacteria > Pseudomonadati > Pseudomonadota > Alphaproteobacteria > Hyphomicrobiales > Phyllobacteriaceae > Mesorhizobium > Mesorhizobium sp. M7A.F.Ca.US.005.03.1.1. The sequence continues at coordinate 9,328 of NZ_RZRO01000133.1, read as the reverse complement.
TGCGGGAAAAGCGCGTAGTTCTGGAACACCATGCCGATGCCGCGACGATTGGCGGGAACGTTGTCGATGCGCTGACCGTCAATGAGGATTTCGCCCTCGGTCGTATCCTCGAATCCGGCAAGCATCATCAACGCCGTCGTCTTGCCGGATCCCGAAGGCCCCAGCAGCGTCAGGAATTCGCCGCGCATGATTTCCAGGTCGAGCTGACGCACCGCCTGGACGGTCTGCCCGTAGCGCTTGCTGACGCCACGAAACTCGACATGAACCGGGCCATGCGGGGATCCGCCCATCACCGCGCCTGCGCCTTCGGATCACGGCGTACCGAAGCCGGGCGTTTGCGCGCAGGTTGAGCCTCAGCCGCCGCCGCGGCGCGAAGAATGATGTCGGCGGCCTCGCGCAGATCGGCAACCAGCGCCTTGCGCGCAGCCGCGCCATCGGCGCGACGCAGCGCCGCGAGCATTTCGTCGTGATGGTCCAGGCCCAGGCCGTAGGTCACGTCGGAGCGGACGATGTTCAGAAACGGTCCTGCCTGCAGCCACAATTTCTCGATGATCTGCTGGATGAGAGGTGAACGCGCGGCATGGTACATCGTGAAATGGAAGCGCCTGTTCAGGCCGAGATAATTAGCCATGACATTGCTCTCGACGCATTCGCGCATCAGCCCGTTCAGCTTCGCCAATTCATCGAGTTCTTCGGGCGTGATGGTCGTCGCGGCCCACTCGGCCGCCGTCCCTTCGACGCTGCAGCGCACACGCACCAGATCCGAAATACGCGCCACCGTGGCCTCAGGGACAATGACGCCCCGATTTGGGTGGTCGAACATCGCCTCGTCGCTGACGAGTTGCCGCAAGGCCTCGCGCACCGGCATGGCGCTGGTCCGGTACTGTTCGGCAAGCTGTCGTACGACCAGTCTCTGGCCGGGCAGGAAGTCACCGTTCATCAGTGCCTCCTTCAAGCCCGTATGTACACGAACATGAGCTGTCTTTTGCGCGGCCGAGCCGGCAGTGGCATCCTTGCGATCGAGCATCAGTTTGTCCGGCGCGGCAGTATTTTGAGGTTGCTCGACAGGAAATCGTCGAATGCGGCGGCGAAGCCGTCGAGTTCTGCGTCGCCAAATGGCAGTGACAACGCCAGCATGCCGCGCGGCGTCACGTAGTACCCTCGCAACAGCATCTCGATATGCCAAAGCGCAATCGCCGATGGATCGGCATCGTCGAGCCGCGCCGGCGTGTCCACCGGCCCCCTGACGAAATGCAGGTTCATCAACGACCCGCGCCCTATGACGATGCCCTCGACGCCATACCGCTCAAGGGAGACGTTCATCGCTTCACGCAAGCGATCGCCGCGCGAATTGATGGCGCGGCTCGCCTCTTGCGTCAGCACCTGCGTCAGACCGGTGAAACCAGCAGCCATGCTGAGAATATTGTTGTTGAACGTCCCGCCATGCGAAAACGCACCAGGCAAAGCAGGATCGAAGCGGTCGACGAGATCCGCGCGTCCACCGAATGCGCCAAAACTCGCACCGCCGCCGATGTACTTTCCGAGCGTCACGAAATCGGGAAAGATTTCATGTGCGCCATGGAGCGCGCGGTAGTCGAGGCGCGAGGTCATCACCTCGTCGAAGATCAGCAGCGCGCCGGTCTCCTTCGTCGCGGCGCGCAGCGCTTCCAGGAACTCACGCGTCGCCGGGATGCAGCCGCCGCCGCCCATCATCGGTTCGACGATCACCGCGGCAAGTTCGTCGCCCTGTTCCTTGATGAGCGCCACGGCGCCTGCACTATCGTTGTAGTCGGCGAAGACAAAGGGGAAAGGCAAATTGAGCGGTGAGCCGCCATGCGCGAAGGTGAGTACGCCGCCATGATAGCCCTCGCGGAAGGCGAGGATCTTCGAGCGCTGCGTGATGGCGCGAGCCGCCGAAATCGCCATGATGTTCGCCTCGGTGCCCGAGTTGCAGAAGCGCACGCGCTCGATGGCCGGAAAACGGTCGACCACCGCGGCAGCCAGGCGCGCCTCATAGCGGTTGGGTGCGCCCAACATGATGCCACCCTGTATGACGTCCACAAGGGCCGCCGAAATCGCCTTGTCGGAGTGGCCGTAAAAACCGGCACTGTATTCCGAGACCAGGTCGACATAGGTATGGCCGTCCAGATCGGTCACCCTGCAGCCTTCACCGGAAACAAACGATACGGGGAATGGCCGATACCATAGAACAGCCCTCGTATTGCCGCCCGGCAACGATGCCGCGGCCTCGTTCTGACGCGCCCGGCTGTTCGGGTTGGCGTCAGCGAAACGCTGTCGCGCCTCGTCCAGAACAGCAGCGAGACTGACATTGGCGCGCACGTCTCTAGTGCCTTGCAGCATTCGATCAAATCCCTTTGGCTTTTTCACTTTTTTACACCGTACCGTAAATTCCTGTTGCTAATCAATCAATTTTGCGTTTGAAATTTGATCAAATCTACAACGATAAGAAAGGGGAACTGCAATGAGGACTTATCTGCAAGCCGTATCTGCCGCCGCGATCTGCCTCGCGACCTCGGCTTTGGTCGCGTCCGCGGCCGACCCCGTCACGGTAGTCGGCTGGGGTGGTACATGGGACAAGGCCTACAAGGATGGGGTCTGGGACAAGTACACCGAAAAGACGGGCGTCCCGATCGTCATGGAAGAGTGGGGCGGCGAGGTCGCCAAGGTGCGTGCCCAGGTGCAGGCGGGCAACATCACCTATGACGTCGTCTCGGTCGAAGCGCCCGCCATGGAAGTCGGCTGCGCCGAAGGCCTGTTCATTCCGCTGACGCCAGAAATCACAGGCGACGCGGCCAATTATTTGCCGGGCACCCTGCACGAATGCGGCGTCGCGTCCGATACCTGGGCCACGGTCCTCGCCTACAACACAAATGTCTACAAGGGCGACGCCGCGCCGAAGAGCTGGGCGGATTTCTGGAACGTCGAGAAATTTCCGGGAAAGCGTGGCCTCTACCAGCAGGCGCAGTTCACGCTGGAAAACGCGCTGATGGCCGACGGCGTTAAGCGCGAGGACATGTACAAGGTGCTGGCCACGCCGGAAGGTATCGACCGGGCTTTCGCCATGCTCGACAAGATCAAGCCGAACGTCGTCTGGTGGTCCACCACGACGCAGGGCATCCAGAACCTCGACAGCGGGGAAGTGACGCTCAGCGACGCGTTCAATGCACGCATCACCAACGAAGCCATTAACGAGAAAAAGCCCTACGCCATCGCATGGGACGCAGGCTTCTTCTACGGCACCGACTACTGGGCCGTGGTGAAGGGCGCACCGCACCAGCAGGGCGGGCTGGATCTCCTCAAGTGGTTCTCCATCCCTGAAAATCAGGCCGGCTTCTCGAAACTCTATGCCTATGGCACCGGCCGCAAGGAAGCCGCCGACCTCATTCCCGCGGATTGGAAGGCCAACCTGCCGACGTCGCCGGAGCACCTCCAGTACGGCGCCGCCTATAACAACGACTTCTGGACCGAGCACAAGGAAGCGCTGGAAGAACGCTTCAAGGCTTGGCTCGCGAAGTAACCCAGGCATGTTGGTCGGGACAAAGCCGGCTATAAAGCGGCGCCAACGGGGCGGCATGCTCGCCCTGTTGACGGCCCCGCTTATCCTGTTCGTCGTCATTCTGTTTCTGTGGCCGGTGGCGCGCTTCCTCGCTCTGGCCGTCGACAACTCGGATTTTTCGAACAACCTGCCGCACACAATTGCCGCTCTGGCAGGCTGGAAAGCAGATAGCGGCCTGCCTGGCGAACCCGTCTTTGCAGCACTCGTCGAGGACCTGGCCGACGCGCGGCGCGCCGGAAAGGAAGGCGTACTGGCGCAACTCGTGAACCAGCGCGTCGTCGGCAGCCGTTTCCTCGTCATCAAGACGGCAAAGGATGCGGCCGACGGCAAGCTGACTATGCGTCCCGTGCGCGACGAGGTGCTCTCCAAACAGGCCGGCTGGAAAAATATCGATCTCTGGCAGGTCATCGCGCGTCAGCAAAGCGCGCGAACGGACTATTATCTGCTTGCGAGCCTTGACCTGAAGCGAGGCGCGGACAATTCGATCGAAGCCATTTCAGCCGATCGCGCCATCTTCGTCGACGCGCTGCTGCGTACGATCTGGATCACCATCGTGGTGACCGTGATCTGCGCGGTGCTCGCCGTGCCGCTGGCGCAGGCAATTGTCAGCGCGCCGCCGGCCTGGTCGAAGCTCATGTTCGCGCTGATCCTGTTTCCGCTCTGGACATCGCTGCTGGTGCGCACCGTCATCTGGATCATCGTGCTGCAGAAGAACGGACCCGTGAATTCCACGCTGCTTGGCCTCGGCATCGTCAGCGAGCCGCTCAATCTCATTTACACACGCTTTTCACTCTACGTGGCAATGGTTCAGGTTCTGCTGCCCATGATGGTGCTCTCCGTCGTCGCCGTCATGCGGCGGGTTCCGACCACCTATATGCGCGCGGCACTGTCACTGGGCGCGCCGTGGCTCACAGCGTGGCGCTGCGTGCAGTTGCCGTTGATCCTGCCAGGAATCCTGTCCGGCGGGGCGATCGTTTTTGTCTTCGCACTCGGCTACTACATCACCCCGACGCTTGTCGGCGGGCCGACCGACCAGATGATCTCCAGCTACATAGCGTTCTACACGAACAGCACACTGAACTGGGGCATGGGTGCAGCGCTTTCGTTGCAACTGCTGATGATCCTCGTCCTGTTTGCATTCCTGTTCTGGACGGCGTCCGTCCTCTTCCGCCGCAAGGCGCATGTCGCATGAGCGCCGACCGCTTCCGGAAATGGCTGATGTATGCCTATGCGGCGACATTGCTGGCGTTCATCATCCTGCCCCTGCTGATCGTGATCCCCATGTCGCTGACCTCGAGCAACTCGCTGGCGTTTCCGACGCCGGGCTGGTCGCTGCGCTGGTATGCCGAACTGTGGGTCGACCAGCGCTGGCCGACCGCGCTGTGGAACTCGGTCGTCATCGCGCTGTCCACCACGGTTCTGGCGCTGCTGCTCGGCATACCGGCGGCGATCGGGCTCGCCTGGGGCGATTTTGCCGGCAAACGGATCCTCTATGCGATCATCGCCGCGCCCTTGGTGACGCCGGTCGTCATTGTCGGCGTCGCGGCCTTTTCATTCTTCGCCACACTGGGACTCGTTGGCAACAAGCTATCGATCATTCTGGTGCATACGGCCATGGCCGTGCCTGTGATGCTGACGACTGTCGTCGCCAGCCTTTCGACCTTCGACCGGACGTTGGTTCGCGCGGCGGCATCGCTCGGCGCCGGCACCATGCGCACATTCTTCAAGGTAGTGCTGCCGCTGATAGCGCCGGGCGTCATTACAGGGGCCATCATCGCCTTCATCATCTCTTTCGACGAAGTCGTCGTCGCAAGTTTCCTCTCGACGGGCGCAGAGCGAACCTTGCCTCGCATGATATTCTCCGGGGTGCGCGAGTCCATCAGTCCCGCCATCGCGGCCGTCGCCGTGCTGCTGATCGCTTTCTCGGCAATCCTGCTTGTGGTCATCGCCATCCTGCAGAGCCGCTCACAAACTCTTCGCGCAAAGGCATCGGCATGAGACTGGTACCCTCGGTGCAGCAACTAGAGACAGAGATGACGGCCTGGCGGCGGCATCTGCATGCCAATCCAGAACTCGGCTTCGAAGAGTTCGAGACGGCACGTTTCGTGGCGGACAAACTGCGCTCGTGGGGCATCGAGACGACCGAAGGTGTCGGCCGCACAGGCGTCGTCGGCACGCTCAGGGGCAGGCTCGGCGCTGGTCGCAGCCTGAGCATTCGCGCCGATATGGACGCCCTGCCGATGACCGAGGCGCGGCCGCTGCCGCATGCGTCCCGCGTCCCCGGGAGGATGCATGGCTGCGGCCATGACGGCCACACGACAATGCTGCTCGGCGCAGCGTCAGCACTTGTTCGCTCGCCCGACTTCGCCGGCACGGTGCATTTCATCTTCCAGCCGGCCGAGGAGGGTCGAGGTGGGGCGCTTGCCATGCTGGATGAGGGCCTTTTCCAGCGTTTCCCCTGCGATGAAGTTTACGCGCTGCACAATTGCGAACGGCCGCTCGGCGAGATCGCCGTCCACCGCGGAACGGTGGCCGCGGCGGCCGATCGCTTCGAGATCGTCGTCCACGGCAGGGGCGGCCATGCGGCGACACCGCATCTGGCGATCAATCCACTCCCCATCGCCGCGCGCATCCTGCTCGCAATCGAAGCCCTGCCCGGCCGCCTGACCGATGTGCACGCTCCGGCAATCGTCACCGTTGGCAGCCTGCGCGCAGGCGAAGCCTTCAACACCATCCCCGATACGGCGTTTCTGACCGGCACCGTGCGCACCTTCGACCATCAGGTTCAAAAGACGCTGGAGACGGCAATCCGCCGCATCGCGAAAAACGAGGCTGAAGCTTTTGGCGCCAGCGTCGACATTCTCTATGAAACGCCCTTCGCGCCGACGATCAACACCCCGGCGCAAGCCGATGCGATGATCGCGATTGCGAACGAGGTGATGGGACCGGAACGTCTCGTCGTCGATCCGCCTCCCGAGATGGGCTCGGAAGATTTCTGCTACATGTTGGAACAGCGGCCGGGCTGCTATTTCTTGCTCGGCCAGGCCGACGATGCGCATCAGGCTGCGGCTCACGACACCAACTACGACTTCAACGACGCAATCCTGCCGATTGGCGCCAGCCTTTGGGTCAGGCTGGTGGAGCGCCGCCTGTCGGCCAGAGGCGCATCGTGATGCAACTGACGGAAAAGGACATTGTTTGGCGAAGCCATTGGCTGCGGCAGGTCCTGCCCGGGGACCCAGACCTTTCGCCTCCGCTCGAAGAGGCAACGCAGGCCGACATCTGCATCGTCGGCGGCGGGTATCTTGGATTGTGGACCGCCATCCGCCTCAAGGAGCACAATCCAGGCTTCGATGTTGTCATTTTAGAGCGCGACATTTGTGGTGGTGGCCCGAGCGGCCGCAATTCCGGAATGGTGCTTTCGGCATGGACCAAATACAGCGCGCTTGTCGCCCTGCGCGACGGAACCGACGCGCTTTCGATCATCAAGGCATCCGAAGCCGCGATCGGCGGCATCGAGGCTTTCTGCAAGGTCGAGGCGATCGACGCCTGGTTCGATCGCATCGGCTGGATCTGGGGCGCGACGTGCGAAGCACAGCTTGGCGCCTGGGACGACGCGTTGAACAAGCTGGCGGCGCATGGCTACGTGCCTGCGCGACGCGTTTCGCGCGACGAGATCGCGGCGATGGCAGGCACGACGAGCCACCTCGGCGGCGCGTTCGACGCTTCGTCGGCAACAGTGCATCCCGGATTCCTGGTGCGCGGCCTGCGTCGTGCAGCGCTAAAGCGCGGCGTTCGGATCTATGAAAAGTCGCCGATGAAGCGGTTTTCACGACGGGGCAAGCTCACGGTGGAAACGGCGAAAGGAACTGTATCCTGCGGCAAGGTCGTGCTTGCCATGAATGCCTGGTCCGGCGCGATTCCGGAACTGGCCCCTGCGATCTTCAACATCTCCAGCGACGACGCCATGTCACAGCCCATTCCAGACCTTCTCGACAAGATCGGCTACCGCCGGGCGCCGCTGATGATCGATTCCCGCGTCTTCGTTGGCGGTTGGTCTCCGACGCGCGATGGTCGGCTGTCCGTCGGCGTCAGCGGTGGCGTTATTGGCTTCGGCGGCATCGTCGACCAGCGTTTCCATGGCCAGTCGCCCCGTGTCGCCGAAATGCGTCGCGCGCTGCGGGACGGCCACCCGGCGCTCGCCGATTTTCCGCTCGAGACATCATGGAACGGCCCGATCGACCGGACGGTGAGCGGCGTGCCACTTTTCGGCGCTTTGCGCGCCAACCGCGATGTCGTTTACGGCTATGGCTTTTCCGGCAATGGCACGACAATGGCTTATATCGGCGGCGAGATCCTCACCGGCCTGTTGACTGACGGTGAATCGGAACTGACGCATTCGGCGCTGGTTCGTCCGGTAACGCGCGGTTTCCCGCCCGAACCCTTTCGCTTTGTCGGTGCACATTTTGTCCGCGGCGCTGTGCGTCGGCGTGACGATTTCGAACATGCCGGGCGCAAGCTCGATCCGGTGACGAGATGGCTCGCCGGGCTGGCTCCGTCCGGCGTCACTCCCTCCAAAGCCAATCTTCGCGCAAAAAAGGGATGACGATGTCCAAGGCCAAGATTTTCAAGCACAGCGAGTTGACCCTAAAGCCATCGGTCACGCCGACCGGAACGTCTTCGATCGCGCGCGTGATCAATGCCGAGATCAGCCGGACCATGGGCGGCGGCATCGAGTATCTGGAGAACGCCTCGATCGACTGGACCGTGACCTATGACGAGGTGCTGTTCATCCATGAAGGCACGCTGACGATCGAACTGGATGACGGCCGCCACGAATGCCGCCCTGGCGACATCGTCTGGCTGCCCAACGGCACCCACCTCAAATACATCGCCACCGAGCGTACCGGCTATTTTTACTGTCTGTACCCATACGACTGGGCAGCACGGCAAGGGACGGTAGAACCTTGAAGTGGCAGGCATATCATGGATTGGCCCTTCACGGCGCAGTTCCGGGGTAGCGAAACTGCTGTTTTGGCATCTCCGCGCCGACCGGCGCGGCGAAACAGTTCTAGTCACGGAATATGGCCAACCTTTCTCGCCGAAATCTCTGACCGGTGCTATGACCCACTGGTGCGCTCTCGCGGGATTGCCGAAGGGCCTTACGCTGCATGGTCTGCGGAAGTCACTTGGGGTCTATCTCGCCGAAGCGGAGGCATCCACCAGGCAGATGTTGGATGTCTCGGCCATGACGACATTGACCATGCCGAACTCTATTCCCGGGAAGCGTCGCAGGTGCGTTGGCTGTGCAGGGCATGGACCGAGTCGTACGGCTGGTAACGCGCTTGGCGAACCTCGTGGCGAACCTGTCAATAAACCCATTGATAATAATGCCCTTCCCGAGAGATGGGTGACAGTTCATTCTGGATAGATGGGTTACACTTTCGGCCCTTTGCAAGGAGAGCAAGGTGCCTTGGAGGGAGTGTAACGTCATGGAAGAGCGGCTGAAGTTCGTCGCCCGGCTGCTGGACGGCGAGAAGATGGCGATGCTTTGCCGGGAGTTCGATATCTCGCGCAAGACCGGCTACAAGATCCTCACGCGCTACAACGACAGCGGCCTGGAGGGGCTGACGGACCGATCGCGGCGGCCCTATCGCCACGCCAATCAGCTTCCGTTTCAAATCGAGAAGCTGATTGTGCGCCTCAAGCAAGACAAGCCGACATGGGGTGCGCCGAAGATACGCGAGCGGC
>NZ_RZRO01000132.1:0-13787 GCF_003997975.1 Mesorhizobium sp. M7A.F.Ca.US.005.03.1.1 | reverse complement strand
TCGCAGGTTTCAAGGCGAAGTATCCGGAAATCACCGTCAACGAACTCAACCCCGACGCCGGCTCCGGCGACGAGGTCGAGGCGATCAAGGCCAACAAGGACAACAAGGGCCCGCAGGCGCCCGACGTCATCGACGTCGGCCTGTCCTTCGGCCCGACCGCCAAGGCCGATGGCCTGATCCAGCCTTACAAGGTGTCGACCTGGGACTCGATCCCCGACAGCGCCAAGGATGCCGACGGCTTCTGGTACGGCGACTATTACGGCGTTCTGTCGTTCATGGTGAACAAGGACCTGATCAAGGAATCGCCCACCGACTGGGCCGACCTCTTGAAGCCGGAATTCGCCAACGCGGTCGCTCTTGCCGGCGATCCGCGCGTTTCAAACCAAGCCATCCAGGCTGTCTACGCCGCCGGCCTTTCCGGTGGCGCCGCAGCCGGTGAAGCTGCCGGCACTGCTGGCCTAGACTTCTTCAAGAAGCTCAACGCGGCCGGCAATTTCGTTCCGGTCGTGGGCAAGCCGGCAACGCTTGCCCAGGGTCAGACTCCGATCCTGATCAACTGGGACTACAACGCGCTCGCCGGCCGCGACACGCTGAAGGGCAACCCGCCCGTCGACGTCATCGTGCCGAAGACCGGCGTCGTCGCCGGCGTCTACGTGCAGGCGATCAGCGCCTACGCGCCGCATCCGAATGCAGCCAAGCTGTGGATGGAATACCTCTACTCCGACGAAGGCCAGATCGGCTGGCTGAAGGGCTATTGCCACCCGATCCGCTTCAACGATCTCGCCAAGAACGGCAAGATCCCGGCGGACGTGCTGGCCAAGCTGCCGCCGGCGGAATCCTATGCCTCGGCCGCGTTCCCGTCGCTCGACGAGCAGGCTAAGGCCAAGGAAGCTATCAGCAAGAACTGGGACGCCACTGTCGGCGCCAACGTCAAGTAAGACTTGAAATCCACCGGGCGGCCGCGAGGCCGCCCGGTCCTTCCTCGAAGACGGTAGCCGGCGCATGACCGATCTCTCGCTTTCAAATCAGGCATTCGCCACCAAGCCGGTGCCGCCGAAGGAGGCGACCGCCTTCCGCTTGCCGACGCAATGGATAGGCGTGGCGCCGTTCTTCATCTTTGCCCTAATGTTCTTGATCCTGCCCACGCTCTATCTCGTCGTGGGAGCCTTCCGGAACGGTGAAGGCGGGTTCACGCTCGACAATATTCTGCAGCTGGTCAGCGATCCGTCGATCAGCAATTCTTACTGGTCTTCGATCAAGATCAGTTTCTGGTCGGCCATCATCGGGGCGTTTGCCGGGCTCGCCATCGCGATCGCGATCGTGCGCGGCGGACTGCCAAGCTGGACGCGCTCCGCGACCCTGACGTTTTCGGGCGTCGCCTCGAATTTTGCCGGCTTGCCGCTCGCCTTCGCGTTCCTGGCTACGCTCGGCCGCGTCGGTATCGTCACGACGCTTCTGCGTGACGTGCTCAACATCAACATTTACGCGATGGGCTTCAATTTTCTCACCACAACGGGCCTGATCGCGGTCTATCTGTTCTTTCAGATTCCCCTGATGGTGGTCATCATCGTACCAGCCATCGACGGCTTGAAGAAGGAGTGGGGCGAGGCTGCGGCCACGCTCGGTGCCACGCAGGCGCAGTACTGGCGCATGGTTGTCATCCCTGTGATATGGCCGAGTTTTCTCGGTACGGTCATCCTGTTGTTTGCGAACGCCTTCGGCGCCATCGCCACCGCTTATGCGTTTGCCGGTCCGACGCTTAATATCGTTCCGATCAAGCTCTACTCGCAGATGAATGGCGACGTGCTGCACAACCCGCAACTCGCTTATGCCATAGCCTTTGGCATGATCGTCATCACCGGGCTTGCGAATGTCTTCTACATCTGGTTTCGGACTCGGTCCGAAAGGTGGCTCAAATGAAGTCGGGTAAGTTCTGGGCCTGGGTCGTCTTTGTTGTCGGGGCTGCCTATTTCTTTATTCCGTTGATGGCGACGGTCGAGTTCTCGCTGCGCATGCGGCGCGGCGTCCACTCCTTCGACGCCTATCAAGTCGTGCTGGGAGACGCGCGCTTCCAGTCAACTTTCCTCTTTTCAGTCATCGCTGCGCTCTGCACCATTATCCTGGGGGTGCTGATCGTGGTGCCGGCGGCATACTGGATCCGGCTGCGTCTGCCTCAGCTCAGGCCAATCGTCGAATTCATCACCCTTTTGCCGCTGGTCATTCCGGCAATCGTCATCGTCTTCGGCTATATCAGGATGTACGGCTCGAACTCGCCGCTGCCATTCTTGGCAAGCAATTGGGGTGCGAACGCGTTGCTTGTCATTGGCTATACGACGCTGTCTCTGCCTTACATGTATCGGGCCGTTGACACCGGTCTGCGCACCATCGATGTGCGTACGCTGACCGAAGCCGCGCAAATTCTGGGTGCGGGCTGGGGCACCATCATCACCCGCGTCATCCTGCCCAATGTGCTGATCGCGGTGCTGTCCGGCGCATTCCTGACTTTCGCCATCGTCATTGGCGAGTTTACAATGGCCAGCCTGCTCAGCCGTCCGGCTTTCGGCCCGTATCTGCAGAACATCGGCGCCAACCGTGCATACGAGCCCGCAGCCCTTGCAGTGATCGCCTTCGCCATCACCTGGGGCTGCATGTCGCTGATCCAGATCCTGTCCCGCTTCGCGCCGAAATCGGCGAACCGCCCAAATTGATCGAGAGAACCACGCCATGGCCGACCCATTCCTCTCCATCCAGCACGTTCGAAAATCCTTCGGCGCCACCACGGTGGTGGAGGACTTCAATCTCGACGTAGAGCGCGGCGAATTCGTCTCCTTCCTCGGGCCATCCGGCTGCGGCAAGACGACGGTGTTGCGCATGGTTGCCGGTTTCGAGGAGCCGAGCGCGGGCACGATCGTCGTCAGCGGCAAGGACATTACGAGACTGAAGCCCAACCAGCGCAATGTCGGCATGGTGTTCCAGGCCTATGCCCTGTTCCCGAACCTGACCGTGGCGCAGAATATCGGCTTCGGCTTGAAGGTCGCTGGCATGCCGAGGGCGGACATCGATGCCCGCGTCGCCGAGATGCTCGGCATCATCAAGCTGCCGCAGATGGCGGATCGCTATCCCTACCAGCTCTCGGGCGGCCAGCAGCAGCGCATCGCGCTAGCCCGCGCCATCGCGCCGAAGCCAAAGCTGCTGCTGCTCGACGAGCCGCTGTCGGCGCTCGACGCCAAGGTGCGCGTGTCGCTGCGCGAGGAAATCCGGTCGATCCAGAAGAAGCTCGGCATCACCACCATCTTCGTCACGCACGACCAGGAAGAGGCGCTGTCGATCTCGGACCGCATCGCCGTCATGTATGGCGGCAAGGCCGAGCAGGTCGGCACGCCATTCGAGATCTACAACCGGCCGGCAACCAAGTTCGTCGCCAATTTCGTCGGCACGCTGAATGTGCTGGAAGGCACCGTCACCGATGCCGCCGCGGGCACGGTGAGGGTCAATTCCGAACAGGTCTCGCTCAAGGGCAAGCTCAACGGTTCCAAGTCGGGCGACACGCTGTCCCTGGCGCTGCGTCCGGAAGTTATTTCGCTGGGCCGCCAGCCTGGCCGTGACTCCAGCCTATCCGGAGAAATCTCCGAAGTGCATTTCCTCGGATCGGTCATCCGGGTTCGTGTCGGCATCGGCGGCAACACGGTCTCGCTCGACACGTTCAACAGCCCGGCAACGCCGCCCCCCGCAGTTGGTGAGAAGGCCGAGATCTCGTTTTCTTCGAGCGATATGCTCGTGCTGCACTAGGCTGCTGCGCTTGTTTGGAATGAATGGCTGTATCCCGGTTAGCGAAGGGGGAAGGATGCTTCCGCCGCGTGGCATGGGCTGCAGTGCAGGGAAGTCCGCGTTTAAGCGCGCCCCATATCAGATGATTTCAATGTCGGTGTGGACGGCGATTTGTCAGGAAGCAATTCGAGGTATTTTCTGCCGGCTCGAGCTTGCCGGGTAATCAACAATTTCCAGCCGCTTTGCCGCTGCCAGAATCTCGCTTCCCGGCTATAAGAGGCCATGGTTCTTTTCGAACTGACACTCGTTCTGCTGTTGATCGCCGTTGCGCTGACGGCGCTGTCGCGGCGCGTGCAGGTTCCTTATCCCTCTTTGCTGGCGCTGGCAGGGGTGGCCATCGCCTTCGTGCCTGGCGTGCCGACCATCGAGATCGACCCGGAACTGGCGCTTGCCCTGTTCATCGCGCCGGTACTGCTCGACGCCGCCTATGACACGTCGCTGCGCGATCTCAACCGCTACAAGGTGCCGCTTGTGCTGCTGGCGCTTGGTGCCGTCCTTTTCACGACAGCGACGGTGGCGCTGGCCGGCTGGGCGATGGCAGGTCTGCCGATTGCCGCGGCCATAGCGCTTGGCGCCATCGTGGCGCCGCCCGATGCGGTTGCGGCATCGGCCGTACTTGGCCAGTTCAAGGTGCCGCATCGCATCACTGCCATTCTGCAAGGCGAGAGCCTGCTTAACGACGCCACCGCGCTGCTGATTTACCGAATGGCGATTTCTGCGGCAGCAGGCTCCATTCTGCTGAGCAGCGCCGTTCCGATGATCCTGCTGTCCACGCTCGGCAGTCTTGCGGCCGGCTATCTGCTTGGCCGGTTGTCTCTGATGACGCTGGGCCGGATCGAGGACCCGGCGAGCGGCACTGTGGTGCAATTTGCCGGCACGTTCGGGGTCTGGATCCTGGCCGACAGGATCGGACTGTCGGCCATCATCACCATAGTCGTCTATGCCATGACGATCGCCCGCACCGCGCCGCGCCGCATGCCGGCCAGAAACCGCATCAGCTCTTATTCCGTCTGGGAAACGGCGGTCTTCGTGCTCAATGTTCTGGCTTTCGTGCTGATGGGCCTGCAGGCGCGTACGATCGTCGGCCGGCTTGCCGGGCAGGGGCAGACCGATGCGTTCGTCCTGGCCGGGACAGTGCTCGCCATCGTCATCGTCTCACGCTTCGTCTGGGTTCTGGGGTGCGGCGCGATCATCAGGTGGTTTGACCGTTTCGGCGTGGCTGATCGTCAGCGTGACGCTCCGTCGTTTCGTGGCGGCGTGCTGATCGGCTGGTGCGGGATGCGCGGTTTGGTGACGCTTGCGGCGGCATTCGCCCTGCCGGCTGAATTCCCGGCCCGCGACCCGATCGTGCTCGCTGCCTTCACGGTCGTCCTCGGCACGCTGGTGCTGCAAGGCATGAGCCTGAAGCCGCTGCTGCGCCTTTTGAATCTCAATCCTGACGAAACGGTCGACCGCGAGGTTGCGCAGGCGCGCGTTATGGTCATGCAGGCGGCGCTCGACATATTGAGCGGCAAGACATCGGACGCTGCGGCCGCGGTGCGCGAGCAATATGCCGCTCAACGCAAGATCGCCAAAAACCCCGACGATGCCCAGGCGGCGACCGAATATGACCGCTTGCGTCTTTATGCGATCAAGAGCCAGCGCGACGCGCTGGAGGAATTGCGCCGCAACGAGACGATTGGCGACGAAGCCTATCATCGCCTTGAGGAAGAGATCGACTGGACCGAACTGGCCGCGTCGCCACCCGGCCGGTTCCAGCCGCTGAATACTTGAGGCATCGCACGCCGTTTTCCGGCGCACGGAAGATACCGAAGTGCTTCGGGATCGGTGCATGATCCCGGTCAGGGGCAAGGCTGGTCCAAGCCACGTCCATTCTCCTGCACATTGCAACCGCGGCATCGAACCGCTACTGCCAACACGAAATTGAGCCGGATAAGCAATGAAGCTGGTCAGCTACAACATCCAGTACGGGTTCGGCAGCGACGGGCGCTACGATCTTTCGCGCGCCGCGCGCATCGTTGCCGGCGCCGACGTCATTGCACTGCAGGAAGTCGAGCGTCACTGGCAACGCAGCAATTTCGACGATCAGCCGGAACTGCTTTCCAGCCTGCTGCCCGACTATCACTGGGTCTATGGCCCGGCCTTCGACATGGACGCCAGCGAGCGGCATGACGGCCGCCTGGTCAACCGGCGCCGCCAGTTCGGCACCATGGTGCTGTCGAAACTGCCGATCGTCTGGTCGCGGCTGCATGCGCTGCCGATGCGCCGCACGCAGCGGCCGCTCAACACCCGCAATGCAGCACTCGAATGCATGATCCGCACGCCGGCAGGGCCGGTGCGGGTGTTGTCGCTGCATCTCGCCCATATCGCGGCCGAGGAGCGGCTGGAGCAGATCGACTATCTCCTGGCCGAGCATCGCCGGGCACCGTCCGACGGCGGGCCGTGGAGCGGCGTCGACGACGAGCCCACGCGCAACTGGACCAGCGGCGAAGCGGAGCCGGAAAACCCGCTGGCGGCGATCTGGATGGGCGATTTCAACATGGAGCCGGGCAGCGCCGAATATCGCCGCATCGTCGGCAGCACGCCCTACCATCCGGGTGCCGCCTATCTCAGCGGTTTCGTCGATGCCGCCGCTGTTGCCGGGGAGCCGGTTCCGGACTTCCACACCCATGTGAAGAACATCGACGGCAGACTGGCAAAGCGCCGGCTCGACCATTGCTTCGTCGGCGGCATGTTCGCCGGGCGGGTGCGTTCGATCTGTGCCGATATCGACGAGGTTGCGTCGGATCATTTTCCGTTGCGGGTCGACATCGACCTGGAAACGCCCGGCATTGCCACATGACGCTTTTCGTTTTTTTTGCAGTGCTTGCCGCCGCTGCCATGCACGCGATCTGGAATGCGCTGGTCAAGGTTCATCTCGACCGCTTCCTGTCGATCACGCTGATGACGCTCGGCATGGGCGCGGCGGCACTCGTGGTGCTGCCCTTCGTCGAAGTGCCGAAGGCGGAGGTGTGGCCCTACATCATCGCCTCCGTCATTTTCCACATGGGCTACCGCACCTTCCTGATCGGCGCCTACAAGGCGGGCGATTTCGCCCAGACCTATCCGCTGGCGCGGGGCACCGCACCTCTGCTCTCGGCCTTTGGCGGCATGTTCGTCGTTGCCGAGATTCCCGGCCCGTTCGCCATGCTCGGCATCTTCCTGTTGTCGGCCGGCACGCTGGTGATGTCGTTTCGTGGCGGCGCACATCTGGAAAAACTCAATCTGCGCGCGGTTGGCTTCGCACTGGGCACTTCCATCTTCATTGCCAGTTACACGCTGTCCGACGGCAGCGGCGCACGGCTGGCGGCAACCGCGCAGAGCTATGCAGCCTGGCTGTTCATCTGCGATGCTTTTGGCGCCTTGGTGCTGTGCCTCATCTTCCGCGGGCCGAAGGCGCTGCCGGTGTTGGCGCGCGACTGGAAGGCAGGACTGTTCACGGGCGTGCTCAGCGGCGCCGCCTACTGGATCGTCATGTGGGCGATGACCAAGGCGCCGATCGCCTCCGTGGCCTCGCTGCGCGAAACCTCGATTCTGTTTGCCATGATGATCTCGGTCTTCGCTCTCGGCGAAAAAATGACCGGCTGGCGCGGTGCCGCCGCGCTCAGCATCGTCGCCGGCGTCGTTGCGCTCAGGCTCGGCTGATTTCGACCCTAATTGAGTACGGTCATCAACTGGCCACGTCGTTCCGGACTGAAACGGATGACGACGATGATGCAGATGGCGACCACGCCTGCGAACAGCGCCAGGGCATAGCCATAGCTGCCTCCGGCGCTTTCCGCGATTCCTGCCTGATAGGGGCCGCCATAGGACGCGGCGAGATTGCCCGCCTGATAGATAAAGCCGGGCAAGGTCGCCCGCACCGCCCCGGGCGAAAGCTCGTTGAGGTGCACGGGGATGACGCCCCAGGCGCCCTGGACCGCGACCTGCATGACGAAGGCGCCGATGGCGAGCATGAACGGCGTGGTCGAGTAGGCCCATAGCGGGATCGACGGCAAGGCGATCAGGCAGGCCAGCGTGATGGCGTTGACGCGGCCGATCTTTTCGGACAGCGCGCCGAATGCCAGGCCGCCGACGATGGCGCCGATATTGGCGACGATGGTGATCCAGCTCACCGTATGCGGATCGAAGCCGTGCTGCTTCTTCAGGAAGGTCGGGTAGAGGTCCTGCGTGCCATGACTAAAGAAATTGAAGAACATCATCAGCACGACGGCATAGAGCGCGACACCCCAGTGTTTCTGCAGGGTTTCCCACATGCCCGGTCGAGCCGTCTTCTGCGCTTCGACGAAGGCCGGCGATTCCGGCACATGCGAGCGGATGAAGAGCACAATCAGCGCCGGCACGAAGCTGAGCAGGAACATGGCGCGCCAGCCGATCGTGTAGCCGCCGATCGTCTGCTGATAGAGCAGGCCATAGACCACCGCCGCCAGCAGATAGCCGGCCGGATAGCCGCATTGCAGGATGCCGGAGACCATGCCGCGTGCGCTCGGCGGAATGGATTCCATGGCCAGCGAACTGCCAAGCCCCCATTCGCCGCCCATGGCGATGCCGAACAGCGCACGCAGGGCGAGGAAGATGCCGAGATTGGGCGAGAAGGCGGCCAGCGCGCCGATCACCGAATAGCTCACGATGTTGAGCATGAGGATCGGCTTGCGCCCGTATTTGTCGGCAAGCATGCCGAAGAAGAACGCGCCGATGAAGCGTGTGGCCAAGGTCAGGAACAGCGCCTTGGAGACCGCGGGCACGTCGGCGTGGAATTCGGTCGCGATATCGGTGAGCAGGAATGTCAGAAGGAAGAAATCGAAAGCATCGAGCGTCCAGCCCAGGAACGAGGCGAGGACGGTCTTCTTCTGCTGCGAATTAAGGGGCAAATCTTCCTCCTCCACCATCATCGATGTGAGGAATTATCAGCCAGTTCAGGGAAGACCGGTGGTCACTTTTTCGCGCGGCTCATTTGATCGAACGCCCGCTGAGGTGCGATGAGGAGCGACCGGCGCCATCTGTCGATGAACTCGATCGTGGCTTGATGGTGAGTCTAGATTTCGAGATCAAACACCATCAGCCCGTCCGTGCCGCCTTCCAGGGCAGCGACCAGGCGTGCGCCGGCGCGCTGGTGCGCTTCATGCGCAAGATAGGCATCGCGCGCGGCAGCATCGCGGAAGTCGATGGTGAAGCCATGGGTGAAGCCGCGTGCGAACGGCTCCGGGCTGACATTGGCGCTGAATTTTACGGCGTCCATGCCGTCGATAACCTGTCGCAGCGCTTCGAGATCGGCATGGATCGCCGTGCGTTCGGCGGCGTCGACATCATTGCGAAATCTAGCGAAAACACAGTGCCTGATCATGTCTTGCTCCTCAGCGGCTAAGCAGCCCGGTTTCCGGAAAACACCGCCGGCGGCAGCGGCTCGCGGCCGAGGACCAGATCGGCTCCTTTTTCACCGACCATTATTGTCGGCGCATTGGTGTTGGATGAAGGCACGCGCGGCATCACCGAGGCATCGCAAACGCGCAGGCCCTCGATGCCGCGCAACCGCAGATCCGGTGTCACCACGGCCATGTCGTCATGGCCCATGCGGCAGGTGCCAACCGGGTGATGGTCGGTTTTGGAGGTGCGGCAGGCATAGTCGAACAGCTCGTCGTCGCTGGCGAGCGACGGCCCGGGCAGCACTTCGCGCAGCACGTAAGGGGCAAGCGCCTTCTGCCGCATGATCTGGCGCGCCAGTCGCAGCCCCTTGATCGACATGGCGCGGTCATAGGGATCGGACCAGTAGTTCGGATCGATCAGCGGGTGGTCGGCCGGGTCGGCACTCTTCAGCCGCACCGTGCCGCGTGAGCGCGGCCGCAGGAAGGCCGAGTTCAGGGTGACACCTGGATTGTTCAGCTTCTCGACGCCGGCCTCGATGCCGGATCCCAAGCCGAGATGGAACTGAATGTCGGGCGAGGCGGCGGTCGGGTCGGCGTACCAGAAGCCGCCGGTCTCGAACAGGCTGGAGGCCACCGGGCCTTTCTTCAGCAGCAGATATTGCAGACCGGCCCAGGCCGTGCGGTGCAGCTTGGCGTAGTTGTCATAGGTGTGATCGCCGGTGCATTCGGCGATGACGAACAAATCGAGATGGTCCTGCATGTTGGAGCCGACGCCGGGCAGGTCATGCACCGGCGTGACGCCGACCGACTTCAGATGGTCTGCGGGGCCGATCCCCGACTGCATCAGGAGTTTCGGCGAGCCGATGGCGCCGGACGAGACGATCACCTCGCGTTCGGCGCGCAGGATTTTCTTCTCGCCGCCCGGCCTGTCGACCACCTCGACGCCGATAGCGCGACCGTTCTCGACGACGATGCGCGTCACCAGCACATCGGTTCGGAGGGTCAGGTTCTTGCGGCTGCGGATCGGCTTCAAATAAGCGACCGAGGCGGAGGAGCGTCGGGCATCCTTCTGGGTCAGCTGGTAGTAGCCGACGCCTTCCTGGGCAGCGCCGTTGAAGTCCGGGTTGAAGGGGATGCCCATCTCCTGGCCGGCACGGAAATAGGCCTCGCAGATAGGTAGCGGCGCAATCGGGTTGGACACGCCGAGCGGGCCCTGGTCGCCATGAAAGTCGTTGGCGTAGCGCTGGTTGTTTTCGGCGCGCTTGAAATAGGGCAGCACGTCGCGATAGCCCCAGCCGGCGAGGCCTTCTTCCTTCTCCCAGGCGTCGTAGTCGCGGGCATTGCCGCGCGTGTAGATCTGCGCGTTGATGGACGAGCCGCCGCCGACCACCTTGGCCTGCGTGTACCAGAAGACGCGGTCCTTCATGTGCTTTTGCGGCACGGTCGACCAACCCCAGGAAGCAATGCCTTTGGTCATCTTGGCGAAGCCCGCCGGCATGTGGATGTAGGGGTGCCAGTCCTTGCCGCCGGCTTCCAGCAGCAGGACCGAATTGCTGGGATCTTCGCTCAGCCGGTTGGCCATAACGCAGCCGGCAGGACCGGCGCCCACGATGATATAGTCAGTCATTTCCTGATCCATTCATAGCCGTGGCACCGAGAGCGCGCCGTCGACATTGATGATCGAGCCGGTCGAAAAGCCGAGCTTGCCGCCGGCGAGCGTCGCCACCACCGCGCCGATGTCCGATGCTTCGCCCCAGCGTTTGGCCGGAACCAGGCCGCCGTCGATAAGGGCGTCATATTTGGCGGTCACGCCTGAGGTCATGTCGGTGCGGATGATGCCGGGCCGGACTTCGAAGACGGCGATGTTTTCAGGCGCAAGCCGCAACGCCAGGTTCTTCACCCACATCGAAAGCCCGGCCTTCGAGATGCAGTAGTCCGGCCGTTCCGGCGACGCCATTTCAGCACTGACCGAGGTGATGGTGATGATGGATCTCTGATCGCCTGGCGCAGCCAGCATCGCCTTGGCGACAGCCTGGCTGAGGAAGACGGTGCCGCGCAGGTTGATGCCCAGCGTGCGATCGAAATTCTCCGGCTTGAGGTCCAAGAGGTCACCGCGCACCACGGCGCCGACGCCGGCATTGTTGACCAGGCAGTCGATGCGGCCGAAGGCGCGCATCGCGGCATCGACAAGTGCTGTATGGGTGTCGAGGTCCGCGATGTCGCACCTGACATAGGCGAATTTTGCGCCACGCTTGGTGATGTCGGGGGCAAGTCCGTCGGCGGCTGTTTCGGCAAGGTCGGCGACCAGAATATCGAAGCCGGCATCCGCCAGTGCCTGGGCGCAGGCGAGGCCGATGCCGCGCGCGCCGCCGGTGACGATGGCGGCGGGGCGGGTCATGCGGCGAGGTCCGTCTTGCGGATGTGGTCAGCAACGCGCAGCGCTTGGGCTGCAATCGACAGCGCTGGGTTGACCGCCGCCGAGTTCGGCAGGAAACCGGCGTCGACGACGAACAGGTTCCGGTGGTCGAAGGAGCGGCAGTAGGGGTCGAGCGCCGCCGTCGCCGGATCGTCGCCCATCTTGATCGTGCCGCATTGATGCGACGGCGTGCGCTTGTCGAAGGGGCGCGACAGCACGATGGGATAGCCGCAGGCGCGGAAGTTTTCGCGCATTACCTTGTTCAGCCCGTCGAGCGACTGCATGTTGGAGCGCCGCCACTGCATGATGATGTCCTTGCCGTCGACCATGATGCGGCTTTCCGGGTCGGGCAGGTCTTCGCACATAAGGTACCAGTCGACGGCGTGGCCGGCCATGAAGTCGAGCGCGAATCCCGGCGTGTACTTGACATTGGCCCGCAGCATGTTGCCGTCGATCTTGCCGAGCAGTTGGACGTTCCCCAGCGGCTTACCGCCCTTGCCGTCGGACAGATAGTAGTCGTTGAGCATCAGCGTCTTCTGGTAGACGGCATCGTTGCGGCGGCGCGGATCGATCGCCAGCATGGCGCTGGAATTGTGGTTCATGAAATTGCGCCCGACCTGATCGGAGCGGTTGGCAAGGCCCTTGCCATCAGGAGACGGTGATCGCAGCAGGATGACGGCGGAATTGACCGCGCCAGCGGAGAGGATGACCAGTTTCGGCGCGACCTTTTTCAGCTCACCATTCTGCCGATAGTGGATGGCAGCAATGGTTTTGCCGTCGGTCGATGCCTCCAGGTACTCGACATAACAGCCGGTCTCGAGCCGGATGTTGGTGTCCTTCAGGGCCGCCGTCAGCGGTCCTGTCTGCGCGTCGACCTTGCCCTGGCCGGTGTTGGGAAACGCATCCCAGCCGGTCTTGCCCTCTTTCAGCCAGGTGTCGATGTCGACGCCGAGCGGCAGCGAGGCCGGATGCAGGCCGAGGTTTTTCAGCTCGGCGCGGGCGCGGGCGATCGGCGCCTCGTCGGGCACCGGCTTGTAGGCGTAGGGGATCGAATGGAACGGCTCGGTCGGATCCTCGCCCAGTGCACCGCGCACGCGAAACAGCTGTTCGGCTTTCGAATACCAGGGCTCGAATTCCTCATAGGAGAACGGCCATGCCGGCGAGACCCCGCCAAAGTGCTCCATGGCGGCGAAATCTTCCTTGCGGTAGCGGATCAGCACCGCGCCATAGAACTTCGAATTGCCGCCGACATAATAATAATTGCCGGGGTTGAAGGCGGCGCCGCCGGCCTCACGCCACATCTCCTTCGGCCTATAATGGCCGTCGACGAAGATCGAGCGCGTGTCGCGCGCGTGCGGCGTCGCCGGCAACGGCTCGCCGCGCTCGAGCATCAAGATCGAGGCGCCGCTGCCGGCAAGGCCGGAAGCGATCGTGGCGCCGCCGATGCCGGAGCCGATGATGACGATGTCCGGATTTCTCATGGCCTAAATCGCGTCCCGACGCGCTTTTGTTTTTTGTTTTGATGCATGTCGTTGCCCCAAAACCGGATCCACTTTTGGGCGACATACATTAGCGAATACGGGTCTCGGTCGCCGGATCGAAGAACACCGCCTTTGTCAGGTTGAAGGCGAGCGGCGTGTTGGTGCCCGGCTGAATGTTGGCGTCGGCGCGCAGCCGCGCCACCACGCCCTTGCCGCCGAGATTGGTGACGGCGAAGGTGTCCGAACCTGCCGGCTCGACGACCTCGATGTGACAGTCCGCGGTTGCGATGTGCGAGGCGTTGCGCTCGGCACCTTCCGGATCGGTCAGGGCTTCGGGACGGACACCGAAGATGATCGGCTTGCCCTGGAATGCCGACAGGCCCGCCGGCGCATTGGCCATCGGCAGGTTGATCGGCTCGCGCGCCTCGCGCTGCAGCACGACGGACAACGCATTGCCTGACGTACCGATCGTCGCCGGGATCAGGTTCATCGCCGGCGAGCCCATGAAGTCGGCGACGAAGAGATTGCTCGGGTTGTTGTAGATTTCGGCCGGCGTGCCGAACTGCTGCACCTCGCCGTCGCGCATCACGGCGATCTTGGTCGCCAGCGTCATCGCCTCGATCTGGTCGTGGGTGACGTAGACGATGGTGGTGCCGGTGG
>NZ_RZRO01000131.1:0-13996 GCF_003997975.1 Mesorhizobium sp. M7A.F.Ca.US.005.03.1.1 | reverse complement strand
GAATAGAGCGGCGTCAGCACATCGGCCAGCGTCGACAGCAGGAAGCTGGCCATGATGAGCGAGAGCCGCCACGGCTGGCGCCGCCAATGGGTAAGCGTGAAGCCAAGAACGCTGCGAAAGGCGCTCGCGCGCAAATCGATCTTGAAACGAGCCATGATGTCATTCGGGCACAAACGAGCCCGATCCCAGTAGGTCGAAAATTGAAGAAGCCGCGCAAGGGCCAATGATTGCCCGGAAGCGGAGTGGCATATTTGGCGTATCGCCCATAACCGGGCGGCGATCGGCATCGGCATAAGCCTGTGCTCGATCCGGCATCGGCACGAAGGGCAAACCTTCGCGGAGCGCCGGATGAGACCTAGGCTTCGCGGCCTCGCATTGCCATGTGAAATACTGCCATTCGGACCTCCCGCAAGACAATTGCGGAGCGGTTCTTATAGAGACGCTCCGATGCACCGCCAAGACGGGCTGACGCCAAAAGCGTATCTGGTCCAACCACTGCGATTATTTTGCAACAATGGCGGGCAAGCCGCGCCTCATTCAGGAACGCGATCCAAGCGCATGTAGCGGCCATCGGTCGATGGCTTGAACCCGAGCTTTTCATACATGCCATGGGCATCGCTGGTCGACAGGCTCCAATGGAAAACGGTCCTGACCTCCGGATGGTCGATCAAGGCCTGGACGAGCCGGCTTCCTATGCCTTGCCCGCGATTCTCCGGCCAGATGATGAGATCGGCGAGATAGGCGAATACGGTGCGGTCGGTGATCGCCCGGCCGAAGCCGACTTGCCTGCCATCGACATAGGCGCCGACGCAAAGCGAATTGGCAAAGGCGCGGCGATGGACTTCGTCAGTGCGTCCGGCGCCCCAATAGCTTGCCATTAACAGGTCCGATGTCGCACGGAAATCGATCCGTGACATGTCGAAGCTGATCTCACAATCGGGCATGGTTGTCTCCGGCCGCGCCGCGTGCGCTTTCGGTACCTAGCTGCGATCCCTGAAACGATTGGTGATGGGGTAGCGGCGGTCGCGGCCAAAATTCTTTTTCGTGATCTTCACGCCCGGCGCCGCCTGCCGTCGCTTGTATTCTGCGATGTAGAGCAGGTGCTCGATGCGCGTCACCGTCGCCCGGTCATGGCCGCGCGCGACGATGTCGTCGACACCCATCTCATTCTCGACCAGGCATTCGAGGATATCGTCCAGCACCGGATAGGGCGGCAGCGAATCCTGATCGGTCTGGTTCTCGCGCAATTCCGCCGACGGTGCCTTGTCGATGATGTTTTTCGGGATCACCTCGCCCGAGGGGCCCAGCGCACCCGGCGGCACGTGGCTGTTGCGCCAGCGCGACAGCGCGTAGACCTGCATCTTGTAGAGGTCCTTGATCGGATTGAAGCCGCCATTCATGTCGCCATAGAGCGTGGCATAACCGACCGACATCTCGCTCTTGTTGCCGGTGGTGACGACCATCGAGCCGAACTTGTTGGAGATCGCCATCAGGATGGTGCCGCGTGCGCGGCTCTGCAAATTCTCCTCGGTGATACCTTCCTTGGTGCCTTCGAACATCTGCGTCAGTGCGTGCAGGAAGCCCTCGACCGGCTCGAAGATGGGCACGATGTCATAGCGGCAGCCGAGAGCGCGGGCGCAATCCTCGGCATCTTTGAGCGAATCCTTCGAGGTATAGCGGTAGGGCATCATCACCGCGCGCAGCCGTTCCTCGCCGAGCGCATCGACGGCCAGCGCCGCGCAGATCGCCGAATCGATGCCGCCGGACAGACCAAGCACGACGTTCTTGAAGCCGTTCTTGTTGACGTAGTCGCGCAGGCCCAGCATGCAGGCGCGATAGTCAGCCTCCTCCCGGTCCGGGATTTTCGACATCGGCCCTTCCGAGCAGACCCAGTGATCGCCTTGTCTCTTCCAGGTGGTGACGTCGACCGCTTCCTCGAACTGGCTCATCTGGAAGGCAAGTGTCTTGTCGGCGCCAATGGCAAACGAAGCGCCGTCGAAGATCAGCTCGTCCTGGCCGCCAAGCTGGTTGGCATAGATCATCGGCAGCCCACATTCGATGACCTGGCGGATGACGACCTGGTGGCGGACATCGATCTTGGCGCGATAATAGGGCGAGCCGTTCGGCACCAGCAGGATTTCTGCCCCGCTTTCGGCCAGCGTCTCGCAGATATCGACATCGCCCCAGATGTCCTCGCAGATCGGAATTCCGATGCGCACGCCGCGGAAATTGACCGGCCCCTGGATCTCGGGTCCGGCCTGGAAGACGCGCTTCTCGTCGAACTCGCCGTAGTTCGGCAGATCGAGCTTGTAGCGTTCGGCGATGATCTTGCCGCCGTCGGCGAAGATGATCGAATTGTGCGTGCCGCTCTTGCGCTTCAACGGCGTGCCGATGATGACGCCGGGACCGCCATCCGCGGTGTCGGCGGCAAAGTCCTGTGCCGCCTTTTCGCAGGCTTTCAAAAAGGCCGGCTTCAGCACCAGATCCTCCGGCGGGTAGCCGGCGAGGAAAAGCTCGGTATAGAGCACGAGATCGGCGCCCTGACGTGCGGCATCCGCCCTCGCCTCGCGGGCTTTGGCGAGATTGCCTGATATGTCGCCGACAGTCGGATTGAGCTGGGCGACGGCGATGCGCAGGATGTCGAGCTTCTTGGTCATGCCTGCTGACTTAGCGCGGCAAAATTGCCCGGGCAATGGCGTTCGTTTGGACCAATTCGGAGCAAATGACGAATGTCATTCGTGTCCGGACCG
Organism: Mesorhizobium sp. M7A.F.Ca.US.005.03.1.1; assembly: GCF_003997975.1. Lineage (NCBI taxonomy): Bacteria > Pseudomonadati > Pseudomonadota > Alphaproteobacteria > Hyphomicrobiales > Phyllobacteriaceae > Mesorhizobium > Mesorhizobium sp. M7A.F.Ca.US.005.03.1.1. The sequence goes on along the minus strand of NZ_RZRO01000131.1, from coordinate 11,246 downwards.
ATCGATTCGATCGTGTTGACCGATCGACGAATGCCGATCGTGGCAAGCGACCACGTTTCAGTCGTCGCCCATATATTCGCGCAGCGCTTGCGGCGAATGGTTCTCGCCGATCGACATCGCCAGGACGCGTGAAATATGGCGGCGCGGCAGATGCGTCTCCGCTGCCCATTGATTGATTTGCCTCTGGATCTTGTCCAAATCCTTCTTCGAAGTCGGGCTTTCGGCGATGTCGAGGCCGGCGTCGCGCAACGCCGCGGCCATATCGCCCGAGATGACGAACGCATCCCAACCCAGCCAGCGCAGGAAATACTGGCCCGTGTTGCCGCCCAGCCGGCTGCCATGCTTGCCGAGCCAGGCCATCAGCCCGACCTGGTCATCATCGGGCCATTCCGCAAGGAATTTGCCGAAACCGCCATATTCCTTCGACACACGCTCGACAAAGGCAGCATTGTCGCGAACGGATCTGATCTTCTGCGGGTTGCGTACGATGCGCTGGTCGGCCGTCAGATCGTGCCAGAAATCATCGGGCTGGAACAACAGCCGCTTCGGCTCAAAGCGCAGAAACGCCTCCTCGAAGCCAGGCCATTTCTGCTCGATGACGCGCCAGACGAAACCGGCGGCGAAGACGCGCTCAGCCATAATGGAGAGAATGCGGTCATCGGGGATGTCAGCCACGGCGGCATTGTCAGGCGCCGGACCAAGCAGCGACGTCAGTTCCTCTTCGCCGCCCTTACGTTTTGCGGCGCGAGCGCGAATTTTCTTGAAATCGGCCATTGGTCCCTCGGCAACTGGAATCAATCTAACACTTCCCGTGCGAGCCGGCAGCCTCTACCTCTTACGGCAAGCCTAAGACCCTGGAGATGGCCATGAACAAGACGATCGACGATCTGGCGAACCGCTGGCTCAAGCGGCGGCCGGACGGCCTCAGCCAGCTCGAAAGCCGGGTGCTGCAATCGACGCTCGAACGCACCACCATCTCGCGCGACACCAACAAGGCCGTTGCCTTCCACCAGACCTTCGGCGACCGGCTTGCCGATACGATCGCCCGCATCGGCGGGTCATGGTCCTTCATCCTGACCTTCATCGCCTTTCTGGTCCTATGGACGGCGGGCAATGTCTGGCTCCTGTCGCGTGACGCCTTCGATCCCTACCCGTTCATCTTCCTCAATCTCGTTTTGTCGATGGTAGCCGCCTTGCAGGCGCCGGTGATCATGATGGCGCAGAACCGCCAGACCGAACGCGACCGCATCGACGCCGCCCACGATTACGAGGTCAACCTGAAAGCCGAGATCGAGATCATGGCGCTGCATGAAAAGCTGGATGAACTGCGCCACGGCCAGATTCTCGGCATGCGCGACGAGATCGTGCAACTGACCGAGATGATCAAGCGGATCGACGAAAGGCTGTCTTCGCAGCAGTCGGCTTCATGATCGACGCGATCCACCATTTCATCGAACAATACGGGCTGCTCGCGGTCTTTGTCGGTTGCGTCGCGGAGGGCGAAAGTGCTGCCATTCTCGGCGGCTTCTTCGCCCACCAGCAGGTCTTCGTGCTGTGGCACGCCGTCCTTGCGGCCGGCCTCGGCGCCTTTGTCGGCGACACTTTCTTCTTCATCCTCGGACGAAGCTTTGCCGACCATCCCTATGTCGTCAGATTGCGCAAGCGGCCCGGCTTTCGCCGCGCCTTTCGCCTGCTCAACACCCATCCCGACATTTTCGTGCTGTCGAACCGCTATATCTACGGCATGCGTCTCGTCGGCGGCATTGCAGCCGGGCTCTCCAATATCACAGCGCCGCGCTTCGTCATCCTCAACGCGCTTTCATCGGCGGTCTGGGCGGTGCTGTTCGGTACGATCGGTTATGTCTTTGGACTTGGCGCAGAGCACTTCATCGGCCAGGCGCTGATGCATCACGAACGGTTGCTGATCGGTCTTGGCATCGGCCTGACCGTGGCCGTTCTGGCATGGCTCGTCGCCCGTCACATCGCCAGGAGGGAACGCGCCAGGGAAGGCTGATCGTCAATCCACCCCGAGCGCCCGATCCCCCCGATCGAGGATGAGCGGGACGATCAGGTCTTCCTCGTCGGCAAGATGTCTTGTCAGCATGGCGATCAGCCGGCTGTTTTCGTCGGCATAGGCGTCGGCTGCAAAGCGCTGTCTGTCTTCGCTCTCCTGCAGCGTCTTGATGAAGGCATTGGCCGCCTCGGCATTGCGCTCCAGCCCTTCATGGATGGTGTGGTGGTCGGCATCGAGAATCTCGAAGCCGCGCTTCAAACGGGGCTCGGCCTTGGCGAATACCGGGAAATATTGATAATCCTCGACATTGTGGTGACCGTCGAGATGCCCAAGAAAATGATTGAGGCGCGGCGCGAACCAGCGCGCGAAATCAGGCGCCGTCAGCCGTCCCTCACGGAAGTCGTCAATGCCGTTGGCCAGCATGCCGCCGAGTTCGCGGAACATGTCGTGCCGCTGCAGCCACATATTGGCGATGCCGTGGACGTTGGCATGGTCCTGCCAGTTTTCACGCGGGTATTTTTCGACGAGCCAGCGCAGATCGTCTGGCAGGCCCACGCGTTCGAGAAGCAGAAAATTGACGGCCCCGGCCATGACAGTCTCCTTTGGTGACTGGCATATAGGCATCGAAAGGCTAGATCGGTAGCCCAGTGATCCGCTCGATAATGGCGATGCCCCAGACACCGGCGACGATGAGCACCGAAATCAGCACCGCCAGCGAACCGCAATCCTTGGCCAACTGGATGTCGACATTGAACTCGCGGCTGAAAGCGTCGCATGCCGCCTCGATGCCGGTGTTAAGCACCTCGACCATGATCAAGAGCAGCACCGCGCCGATCAGCAAGGCATAACCGCGCCACGAGATCGAAACGAACCAGCCGAGCGGCAGTGCCAGCGCCAGCAGCATCAGCTCCTGCTGGAAAGCCTTCTCGCTGGCGGCCAGCTTGCGAAACGCCCGCACCGAATTGAAATAAGCGTCGATCAGCCGCTGCATGCCAAACCCCTTTGCGAATCACCGGCACGGGATAATGCAATGGCTGGCCAGATCAATGGAATAAGGTGACTTGTCCAAGATTCATTCAGCAACCGGTATGGACGATGTCGACTTTTCAAACTGCGGCAGCCCGTCGTCGATCGAATAATAGTCGCCCTTGTCACCGACGAAGATATGGCATTCCCCCTCAAGACCTGTCGGCTTGTCGAACGATCCCGCCATGACTGAAACGTAGTCCTGGTCTCGCGGCTTCCAGAACAGCACCGACCCGCATGCCTTGCAGAACCCACGCCTGGCGAAGGTAGAGGCTTCGTACCAGGTGATACTTTCCACGCCTTCGATCACGATGTCGACATTGGCAACATTGGTCGCGGCATAGAAATGTCCGCTCTGCTTGCGGCATTGCGAGCAATGACAATAGACGACGCCACGCAACGCTCCGTTCGTTCTGAAGCGGACGGCTCCACACAGACACGATCCCTGGTGACCACCACTCACGTCGATCCTCCTTGAAAGAAAAGTGCCTGGCATCGCCTTCAGGATTCCAGCTTTGCGGCGCACGCACGCAAGCAAATGCGACATGTACTGGCGTGGAGAATCCGAAATTCGGTTTCATTTTGAAGCGTGCGATGCGCGAATCGCGAATTCGGGCCGCTGCACCGGCGTTGTTTCCAACTGTTGGACGCGCGAACCAGAGCTTTTACAGCCCGCAGACAGAGAAAACCCGCGGAACCTTCGCCAGTTAAGAGAACTTTAGCGACAGCGCATTTATGGTCACCCTGCAAGTGAAGGCCGTGGGTGGGGACGCATCCCTTCGCAAGTTGTTCCGAAGCGTCGGTCGCATTCCCCAGGGTTCGGCGACAAAAGGGGATCCGCGAATTCCGCGGATCATCCGGGGGAAGAACCAGAATGCAGCCGGCAGCTGTCCCGACCGAACGCACCGACATCGCAGCCACTGTTGTCGCGACAATGCGCCAGTTGGGCGTGCTCGGCCTGCCGCGCAATTACGAGATCTTCTATGAGGCCCTGAGCGGCACCAATCGCGAACTCAGCCTGGCCGTCGTTTCGCTGAGCAGCCGGCCGACACAGGATGAACTGGATCAGATCGGGCGCACTTTCTTTGCCCACAACCATGGTCCTGGCATCGTCGAGCATGCCCGAGACGTCATTGCCAGGGAGCTCGAGGAGGTTGCTTCACTGCTGCGGAGCGAGCGCAGCCATATCGAGAAATACGGCAGGATCCTCGATGAGACATCGAGCGGCCTCAACGGCCGCAGCCTTCTCTCCCAGGATCTTTTGCACAAGATCGCCAACGCCATGGCGGTTGCCACCAATTCGACGATCGATCACGGCCGGCAGGTGGCCTCGACGCTCAGCGACAAGACGGCCGAACTCGAGACCGTCAAATCGAAGCTCGAGGAATACAAACGGTTGGCCGACACCGATCCCCTGACCCACATCTGGAATCGCCGCGCCTTCGACAAGGAAATCACCAGGATCTACAACAGCAACAGGGGTATCCTGTTCAACGCCCTGGTCCTTGCCGACATCGACCGCTTTAAGGACATCAACGACCGCTTCGGCCACCCGGTCGGCGACAAGATCATCCAGAGCATCGCCGATATCTTCCAGACCAGCATTCGCGGCGACATGTTCGTTGCTCGCACCGGCGGCGAGGAGTTCGCGCTGATCGTCGAGGGCGCCAGCGAGGACGCCACCTATGACGTTGCAGAGCGTATTCGTGCCCTGATCGAGCAGACGCCGTTCACCAGCAGCCAGACGGGCACGAATTACGGCACCGTCACCGTCTCGATGGGTATCTGCATGGCGTCCGAAGCCGAAGGACCCGAAGATCTCTACACCAAGGCCGACCGGGCGCTCTATCGCTCGAAGGTCAGCGGCCGCAACCGCGTCACCAGGCACTCGACGATGGCTGGCCGAGCAGGCAAGAGCTGGCTGCTCTACAAGAAGGATTGAGACTCCCGTTTGCAGATTGTTTTGCGTCCCGCCCCTTTCCATATGAATTTTTGTGGCCTATATTTTCTACAGAAATAGGAAGGCGTCGCAATGCAATCTCAAACCGCTGCCAAGACAGCCGAGAATGCAGTCCTGACCAAGGCAACGGTGCGCGCGGCCGATCTGCTGGACATCACCGCCAGAATGCTGGCCTCGGTGATCGGAGTTTCGGAGGCCACGGTTTCGCGCATGCGCAGGAACGAATTCGTGCTCGAGCGCGGCACCAAGCCATTCGAGCTTGCCGTGTTGTTCGTCAGGCTGTTCCGCTCGCTCGACGCCATTGTCGGCGGCGACGCGGTCGTCGCCCGGGCATGGCTGAAGAACGCCAACACGGCGTTCGACGCTGCTCCGCTTGAAAAGATCCTCACCATCACCGGGCTCGTCGATGTCATTGCCTATCTGGACTCCCGACGCGCTCTCGTCTGAGACCGTCGGCATCGACAGCAAGTACTGGCGCATGGTCGAAGCGCAGCACCATGTCTCGACGCTGAAAATCGTCGACACGCTCGACGAACAGGCGATGCTGGAAGACCTGATCGAGGAAACCAAGCCGCAGATCCCAATTGAATGCCGCCATCTCCACTATCTCCTGGCGACGCCCTTCCGCTACGGCTCGGTCTATCCGCACGGTTCGCGCTTCCGCCGTGCCGGCAGGACCAAGGGCGTCTACTATGCGGCCGAGACCATGATGACCGCGGTGGCCGAAATGGCCTTCTACCGGCTGCTGTTCTTTGCCGAGTCGCCCAAAACACCCTGGCCAAGCGACGCCGCCGAATACACGGCCTTTGCGGCCGCGATCAAATGCGCCAAGGTGATCGATCTCACCCGGCCGCCGCTCGATCGTGACGCAACGGCATGGACGCATCCGACCGACTATGCCGCTTGCCAGGCCATTGCCGATACTGCCCGCGAGGCCGGGCTGGAGGCGATCCGCTACCGCTCGGCGCGCGATCCCAAGGGCGCCAACATTGCGCTGCTGACCTGCCGCGGCTTTGCCAAGGCAAAGCCGCTGGAGCCGCGGACCTGGCGCATCCGGCTTGGTGCGTTCGGCGTGCAGGCGATCTGCGAGTTTCCGGAAAAGCGCATCGAGTTTTCAAGGACGGCGTTTGCTGACCCCAGACTCGCCGGCCTGCGCTGGGAACGCGGGCACTGAACCAACTAAAAGAAAAGCGCCGGATTTCTCCAGCGCTTTTTCCGTCAGCCGTTCAGGCCGAAATCGAGCCTAACCGTTCGCAACCTGCTTGTGCTGCACCGGGTGGCTCTTCTTGAGCAGGTCTGACACCAGGAACGCCAGTTCGATCGCCTGGTCGGCGTTGAGGCGCGGGTCGCAATGGGTGTGGTAGCGGTCCTGCAACTCCTCGGCGGTGATGGCGCGCGCGCCACCGGTGCATTCGGTGACGTTCTTACCGGTCATCTCGACATGGATGCCGCCCGGATGCGTGCCTTCGGCGCGGTGCACTTCGAAGAAGGTCTGAACCTCCTTCAGGATGCGGTCGAACGGCCGCGTCTTGTAGCCGGCGGCCTCGATCGTGTTGCCGTGCATCGGGTCCGACGACCACACCACCGAGCGGCCTTCCTTCTGCACCGCGCGAACCAGCTTCGGCAGATGGTCGGCGACCTTGTCGGAGCCGAAACGTGCAATCAGCGTCAGCCGGCCGGGTTCATTTTCGGGGTTGAGCAAGTCGATCAGCTCCAGCAAGCCGTCCGGCGTCAGCGACGGACCGCATTTCAGGCCGAGCGGGTTCTTGATGCCGCGGCAATATTCGACATGCGCATGGTCGGGCTGGCGGGTGCGGTCGCCGATCCAGATCATATGGCCCGAGGTAGCGTACCAGTCGCCGGAGGTCGAATCGACACGCGTCAGCGCCTCCTCGTAGCCGAGCAGCAGCGCCTCATGGCTGGTATAGAAATCGGTCTCGCGCAGCGCGTAGTTGGTTTCCGAAGTGATGCCGACGGCCTTCATGAAGTCCATCGTCTCGGTGATGCGGTTGGCGAGCGACTCGTATTTCTCGCCCTGCGGGCTGTCGGACACGAAGCCGAGCATCCAGCGGTGCACATTCTCCAGGCTGGCATAGCCGCCTTGCGCGAAGGCGCGCAGAAGGTTGAGCGTCGCCGCCGACTGGCGGTACGCCATCTCCTGGCGAGCGGGATCCGGAATGCGCGACTTCGGGTCGAATTCGATGCCGTTGATGATGTCGCCGCGATAGCTGGGCAGCGTCACCTCGCCCTTGGTCTCATTGTCGGACGAGCGCGGCTTGGCGAACTGGCCGGCAACGCGGCCGACCTTGACCACCGGCTGCGCGCCGGCGAAGGTCAGCACCACCGACATCTGCAGGAAGACGCGGAAGAAGTCGCGGATGTTGTCTGCGCCGTGCTCGGCGAAGCTCTCGGCGCAATCGCCACCCTGAAGGAGGAATGCGTCACCGGCAGCGACCGAAGCGAGCTGCTTCTTGAGCTTGCGCGCCTCACCGGCAAAAACCAGCGGCGGAAAGGTTGCGAGCTGGGCCTCCGTGTTCTTCAGCGCTGCAAGGTCCGGATAAGCAGGAACCTGCTTGATCGGCTTTGCTCTCCACGAATTCGGCGACCATTTCGTCATCGCTGCACCCAACGCTCTTTCCAGCGGCCTATACTCCGCCATTCCCGCCCCAATTGGGGATCGCGGCTCCATACACGAAGCCGATTTCCTATTCTAGACCGGAATTTCAGCGCTGGCGAATGGTCCGAGGCTAGCTACGCCGCCTTCTCCACCAGCCGTGCCAACTGCGTCATGACGACCGCCGAGCCCGCCAGCCTCTTCTCGGCTGTCGGCCAGTCGCGCACGAAGACGACACTGTGGTCCGGCCGGATCTTGGCCAACGATCCCTGTTCGCCAATGAACTTGACCAGCCCGACCGGGTTGGAGAATTCGCGCTTGCGGAAATGGATGACGACGCCCTTCGGCCCGGCGTCGAGTTTTTCGACATTGGCCTTGCGGCAGAGCGCCTTGATGAAGACGATCTTCAACAGATGCTTCACCTCCTCCGGCAGCGGGCCGAAGCGGTCGATCAGCTCGGCGCCGAAAGCGTCGATTTCCTCGGTGTTTTCGAGATCGCCGAGACGGCGATAAAGCGCCAGCCGGAGCTGCAGGTCCGGAACATAGCTTTCCGGGATCATCACCGCCGTGCCGACGGCAATCTGCGGCGACCAGCCGCCATCCTGCACCTCGCCCGAATCCTTCACCTCGGCGACGGCTTCTTCCAGCATCTGCTGGTAGAGTTCGAAGCCGACCTCCTTGATGTGTCCGGACTGCTCCTCGCCGAGAAGATTGCCGGCGCCTCTGATATCGAGGTCGTGGCTGGCCAGTTGGAAGCCGGCGCCCAGAGTGTCGAGCGATTGCAGCACCTTGAGCCTCCGCTCGGCGGTGTCGGTCAGCTTGCGGTTGGCCGGCAGCGTGAACAGCGCGTAGGCCCGCACCTTCGAACGGCCGACGCGGCCGCGCAATTGGTAGAGCTGCGACAGGCCGAACATGTCGGCGCGGTGGATGATCAGCGTGTTGGCGGTCGGAATATCAAGGCCGGATTCGACGATGGTGGTCGACAACAGCACGTCGTACTGGCCGTCATAAAAGGCATTCATGATGTCGTCGAGTTCGCCCGGCGGCATCTGGCCATGAGCCACCGCCACCTTCAACTCCGGCACGGATTCCTTCAGGAAATCATGTATTTCCGAGAGATCGCTGATGCGCGGCACCACATAGAAAGAATGGCCACCGCGATAGCGTTCGCGCAGCAGCGTCTCGCGGATCACCAGCGGATCGAAGGGCGATATGAAGGTGCGCACCGCCATGCGATCGACCGGCGGCGTGGCGATCAGCGACAGCTCGCGCACCCCGGTCAACGCCAGTTGCAGCGTTCGCGGGATCGGCGTCGCCGACAGCGTCAGCACGTGCACGTCGGTCTTCAGGTCCTTCAGCCGTTCCTTGTGCTTGACGCCAAAATGCTGCTCTTCGTCGATGATCAGCAGACCAAGGTTCTTGAACGAGATCGCGGAACCGAGCAGCGCGTGCGTGCCGATGACGATGTCGACCTGGCCTTCGGCGATGCCTTTCTTGGTCTCGGCCAGTTCCTTGGCGCCGACCAGCCGCGACGCCTGGGCGACGCGGATCGGCAGGCCGGAAAACCGCTGCGAAAACGTCTTGAAATGCTGGCGTGACAGCAATGTCGTCGGCACCACCACCGCCACCTGAAAGCCTTCCATCGCCGCGATGAAGGCGGCACGCAGCGCCACTTCGGTCTTGCCGAAACCGACATCGCCGCAGATCAGCCGGTCCATCGGCTTGCCGGCAGCAAGATCGTCGCGCACCGAATCGATGGCCGTCTGTTGGTCGTCGGTCTCTTCATAGGGAAAGCGGGCGGCGAACTCGCCATAGAGGCCTTCTGCCGGCACCAGTGGCGGCGCCGAGCGCATCTGCCGCTCGGCGGCGATGCGGATCAACTGACCGGCCATGTCGAGCAGGCGCTTTCTCAGCCGCGCTTTGCGCGACTGCCAGGCGCCGCCGCCAAGCTTGTCCAGCGTCGCCTCGGCCGTGTCAGAACCGTAGCGCGACAGGAGTTCGATGTTTTCCACCGGCAGGAACAGCCGGTCGTCGCCGGCATAGTGGATTTCCAGGCAGTCATGCGGTGCGCCGACCGCTTCGATGGTGCGCAGGCCAATGAAACGGCCAATGCCGTGGTCGGCATGGACGACAATGTCGCCGGCCGACAGCGCCGAGGCCTCGGCAATGAAATCCGAGGGACGCTTCTTGCGTTTCGAGCGCCGGATCAGCCGGTCGCCCAAAATGTCCTGTTCGGCGACGACGACCAGTTTTTCGGTCTCGAAGCCGGATTCGAGGGGCAGCACGGCCAGGGCCGCCTGCCCCGGCTCGAGCTTTTCGGCTTCCGCCAGCGTCACGACCTGCTTGAGGTTGCCGAGATGGTGTTCGGCGAGGATCTGGCCAAGCCGGTCGAGCGAGCCTTCGGTCCAGCCGGCGATGACGACGCGGCGGCGCGCCGCGCGCTCATCGGCGATGTGTTTGACGACGACATCGAACACGTTGGCGTTCGGATCGGCGCGCTCCTCGACGAAGCTGCGGCCGTGGCGCGAACCGGCGTGATAGACCTTCTTGGCGCCAACGTCGGGCGCGTCGAATGGCGTAAAGTCGATCGCTTCGCGCGGCCCGAGCGAGGTGATCAGGTTTTCCGGGGAGAGATAGAGCAGGTCCGGCGCGACTGGCTTATAGGGCACCGCATCCTTCAGCGCGCCGTCGGCCTGCTTCCTGCGCGCCTCGTAGTGATCGAGGATCAGCGTGTGGCGCTCGGCCAGCGCCTCATGCGCCAGATGGTCGAAGATGACAGGCGTGTCAGGCAGATAGTCGAACACCGTCTCCAGCCGTTCGTAGAAGAACGGCAGCCAGTGCTCCATGCCAGCGAAGCGACGCCCTTCGCTGACCGCCGCATAGAGCCCGTCGTCGCGCTGCGGTGCCCCGAAGGCTTCGATATAGGAGCGGCGGAAGCGGCTGATGGTTTCCGGCGTCAGCGCCACCTCGCTCATCGCTTGCAGCGCCATCGACTTGCGTTGACCGGTGGTGCGCTGCGTGGCGGCGTCGAACACACGGATCGATTCCAGCGTGTCGCCGAAGAAATCGAGCCTGAGCGCCTCGGTCCAGCCGGGAGCGAACAGGTCGAGAATGCCGCCGCGCACCGCGAACTCGCCGATGCCGCGCACTGTCGGCACACGCTCGAAACCAGACGTTTCCAGCCGCGAGACCAGTGCGTTCATGTCGATCTGGTTGCCGGGCCTGGCATGAAAAGTCTGCGCCTCGACCAACTCGGACGGCGGAATGCGCTGCAGCAGCGCATTGGCGGTGGTGAGGATGACGGCGCGGTGCGGCTTCTTCGCCAGAGCGATCATGGCGGTCAGCGCATCGAGGCGCTTGGCGGCCGCATCGGAGCCGGGCGAGACGCGGTCGTAGGGCAAGCAATCCCAGGCCGGCAGTTCCAGCACCGGCAGGCCGGGGGCCGCGAAAGACAATGCCTCGATGATCGCCGGCAGGCGCTGACCGTCGCGCGCGACGAACAGAACCGGCTTGTCGGGCGCGATCTCGAGCGCCGCCTGCACCAGCGCAAAGGCTTCGTAGCCGTCGGCGACGCCATCGACGATGAACTGACCGGCGCGGCCTTTCGGCAGACCGATGGTGGGAATGAGGCT
>NZ_RZRO01000130.1:0-14348 GCF_003997975.1 Mesorhizobium sp. M7A.F.Ca.US.005.03.1.1 | reverse complement strand
GGATGGAGCGAGGAGGACGTTCTTCTGGGGTTTGTCGAACTTGCATGGGATTTGTATGAGAATCGTCGCGACGATCTGCAATGACCGGTAGCCAATCTGGTAGCTCTGCATTGCTGGCTGTGTCGCGGCTTTTGCGTCGGCAGCTTTTCGCGATAGGAATTTTTTCTTGACACGGTGATCTCAGCTAAGGTATATATTCGTGCATGGTGCTGATTTGCGCCAGTGACCCGCCGAGCAGGCGGGTTTTTCGTTTGATGCTCCGTCAGCCAATGCGCCGAAGGGTCCAAAGGGACCTGTTGACCCGTAGTCGCGACCTAAAGGCCTGGGTTCCTCGCCCCGAGGGGCTTTTATCCCGAACAAAATTTTTTGTTTGCGTACGGATGTTATTCACTATCCGCAGCATGTGCGTTACGTTGGATCCGGGTCGGGCTAAGGGGGATTTCAGGCGGCAGACAAGCGGCTGAGGCCAGGCAATGGAAAATGCGGACGATGCTCGGGAAAGCGGCAATTCCCAGGGCGTCAATCGAGAACGGACAGCTCGATATGTCCTGGACATAATTCCTGAAAGCGCAGGCCCCTGGAGGGCCACCGCGGCGCGGAGTGTCATAGACTCAGCCCGCGATCCCGTCTCGCAGACATTCCCGGCCAAAGAGCATTCCACTGGAATTGCGCTGCGGCCCGCACGCCGATCGAGAGCCTTGCTCGGCAGCGACCGGATCACGCGGTACGATACGCCGACCGGATGTCGCGTCGTCAATCCGGCGGGTGTGGACAGCAAGCCGGCCTGGTCCCTGACCCGGGAGAACGCCGTCGTTTCCATCGCTCCCGAAGCGCTGGCGCAATTGGCCGTGCATGAATGCGATCTCGCCGAACTCGATCCGCCTGCTTTCGGCACGGTCGACCCGGCCGATCTGCTGCGCACCCACCCAGGCCGCAACAGGCGCCTTGCGGCGTTTTCCAGAATACATCTTGCTGCAAATCCGCCCCAAGCTCCGCAGGAATCGTCTGGAATGTCATGCAGTCCGCGCGTTGTACGCCGTCCGGCCGGAACGCTCTCATGAATGGGGTTGGCGATGCCGGTCGGCTTCGATCAATCACGAATTGTTTTTCAGGGGAACGCGGAAGGAAGCCTAGGGTTGAACCTCATCCGGGACGAATCAGGAGGCCAAGAAATGCCGGGTGAGGATGGTGTCCCCGGACCGGTTTCCGGACCCAATTCGCGACAACCGACGCTCAACGCAAAAGGCGGGCTTTCCGTCCGCGCCGCGAGCCGCGTGCGGCAATTCCTGGACGAGAACTTTACGCGCAAGCTGGCGCTTGCCGAGATGGCTGCGGTTTGCGGTCTTTCACCCTATCATTTTGTGCGGGCTTTCTCGAGGACGTTCGGGATGCCGCCGCATCAGTACGTCCTCGGTCTGCGGCTGGATTTCGCTGAAAGGTTGCTTGCCGACAGCGGCATGACGATCGCCGACATCGCTCACTCCAGCGGATTTTCGAGCCAGAGCCATTTTACCACCGTGATGAAGAAATACCGGCAGATGACGCCGCTGCAGGCGCGGATGGGAAAGCTTAGCGCCAAGTTTAGATGAGACGGCGCTTAGGGAGTTGCTTTATTACTTGATTCTAAAGCATTGGCAGGGGTAACGAGCCGTTAACCTATGCCGGTTTGCTCGCCTCTTTTCTCACAAGACAGCAATATCGTGAAATACCGCACGCAGGAATCATGTCTTCCTGCGATGGAGCGGAATTGTCAGACATTTCGTGCCGGCCAGCGGAGAGGGACCATGACCGACAACCAGATTTCGAACGGCCAGATTTCGAGCGGTTCGTTTGTTCGGCGTCGCACAGCGCATTTCGCGGGGCAGTGGATCGCGGGGGCCGATCATGGTTCGCGCTCGGTTCGCCGCCGCCTGATGGCCGTGCTGCGCATGGCGCATCGTGCGCTTGGTATGGGGCGCAGGCGTCTGGGGCTGGGAACGCTGGGGGTCGGCGGCAGCGTGCGTTCGGCCTTGGCCTCCTCCGTCAGCCTGGCGAGCATCGTCGGCGGCCTGGCGGCGATCGCCGCGCTCAGCCTCGCCACGCCGGCCCAGGCACAATACCAGGCCGGCGGCGGGTCCGCGACAGGCGGCAACGCCGTCGCCATCGGTAACGGTGCCACGACGAATGGCAACAACGCCGTAGCGTTGGGCACCTCCAACAGTGCAACGGGCGACGCTTCGATCGCCATCGGCTATTCGATGAGTGTCAATGGCCTGAACGCCATCGGCATAGGTGTCTTTGCAAGCGCGACCGGCATTAACGCGCTCGCTGTGGGCGGAAACGCCCATGCTAACGCCGGCGGGGCAAGCGCCTTTGGCGTCAACAGCACCGCAAATGGGGCGAACGCGACTGCCATCGGCTCCACGGCTACTGCTGGCGCCGCCGCGACGGCCGTTGGCGTATCGAGCCAAGCGACCGGCGGCAATTCCGTCGCTGTCGGCAGCGTGAGCCAGGCTTCGGGGAACAGTTCGACCGCCCTCGGCACGGGAACCGTCGCCAACAGCTTTGGTACCGCGGTTGGATCGACCAGCCAAGCAACCGGCGGCAACGCGACCGCAATGGGAGCGGGTAGTAACGCAAGCGGCGGCAATTCGATAGCGCTGGGAGTGGTCAGCCAGGCAACCGGCGGCAATTCTCTCGCCGCCGGGAACGGCGCCAACGCCAGCGGAGTCTCGGGCGTCGCCGTCGGCAACGCTGCTAGGGCGACCGGCAACAGCTCAACGGCACTCGGGGTGCAAGCGCTGGCGATCGGCGACAGCACGGTTGCTGTCGGTCAGGGCGCCGGCGCCGGGTCAACCACCGGAAATGCCAGCTCGGTCGCGGTGGGCGTCGCGGCAGGCACGCTCGTCAGCGGCGGACAGAATACCGCTGTCGGCGGCGGCGTCCCAAGCGTCTTGAGAGGCGCCGGCTCCGGCGTCACGGGGCAGCGCAATGTCGCCCTCGGCACTGGTGACGGCGCCGTTGCCTATGACGCAACGCTCTCCGCCTCCGCGGGCAATCTGGTCACCGGCAACGACAACATCGCGATCGGAACCAATGCCGGTATTGGTGTCGCCGTCAGCAACACCGCGTCGATCGGCCACAACGCTCAAGCCAGCCAGACCAACGCCGCCGCCATTGGCACGGGATCCATCGCCAGCGGCGTGAATTCCATCTATCTGGGCGCACGCTCCGCTGCCGGAACGGGGGCTCTCGCTCAGAGCGCGATCGCTATCGGCGTGGACGTGACGGCAAACGTGGCTGATGCCACGGCGATCGGCCGTACAAGCGTGGCATCGGCCCAGTTCGCCGTCGCAATCGGGGTAAATTCCCGTGCGACGGGGATAAGCTCGTCAACACTCGGCCCCAACGCACTCGCCTCAGGCAATTTCGCATTGGCTTTCGGCAATGCCGCTCTGTCGAGTGGAATCGGCTCGGTCGCGATTGGGTCGGGTGCCCAGGGCACGGATGTTGGCGCCGTGGCGCTCGGCAATGGCTCCCGTGCGACCCTCGCGCGCGCAACGGCGCTGGGCGTTAGCGCATCGGCGAGTGGCGCGAGCGCCCTGGCGATGGGCGATACCGCAAACGCGAGTGCCCAGAACGCGATCGCCGCCGGAACGAACGCGGTCGCAAACTCCGCCGATGCCGTCGCCATCGGCACCAGGGCGAATGCAAGCGGCGGCAAGGCCGTCGCCATCGGCGCCGACAACGTCGCTTATGGCGACGGCGCCGTCTCTATCGGCGATCCCAGCTATGCCAGCGGTACCGGCGCCTTCACCGGCGGCGCCAACAACATCGCCAACAGCGATGGCACGGCAACCGCCACCGCGGCCAATATGGCCAACGGCGCTGTCGCCATCGGCAACAGCAACAAGGCGATCGGGCAAGGCTCGGTGGCGCTGGGCAACGGCTCGACGGCGGGCGCAGCCGGCCTCGCCGGGAACGTCGCACTGGGCGATGGCGCGACAGCGGCGGCAAGCTCCGGCGATGTCGCGCTTGGTTCGGGCTCGGTCACCACTACGGCGGTCGGCACGGCCAGCGGTGTGGTCAACGGAACGACCTACGCCTTCCAGGGCACCAATCCGACCTCGACGGTCAGCATCGGTGCACCCGGCGCCGAACGCACCATCACCAACGTCGCTGCTGGGCGGATCAGTTCAACATCGACCGACGCGATCAATGGCTCGCAGCTCGCCGCCACCAACCAGGCGGTGGACGCCATCGGCGCCGTCGTCAACAATCTCAACGTCGGCGGCGGCATCAAATATTTCCACGCCAACTCGACGGCGGCGGACTCCTCGGCCACTGGTACGGACTCGGTCGCCATCGGACCCGTCGCGACCGCGACGGGGACAAACGCCATCGCGGCCGGCGTCAATTCGAGCGCCTCCGACGCCAACGCCTCGGCCATCGGCAGTGGCGCCGTCGCGTCGGCGCTCGACGCAACGGCACTGGGGTACATCTCCAAGGCCTCGGGCCAATACAGCACCGCCATTGGCGCAAACGCCACCGCCACAGCCACGTCCAGCACGGCGATCGGCCAGAACTCGCTTGCGGCTGGCGTTCAGGCGACTGCTGTTGGTGTAGGCGCCAATGCCGTCGCCCAGAACGCGCTCGCGCTGGGCGCCGGCTCTGCTGCTGGCAATGCGGGCGACGTGGCGCTCGGCTCAGGCAGTGTCACCGACGTCGCCGTCGGCACGCCCAGCACCGTGATCAATGGCACCACCTACGCCTTCCAGGGCACCAACCCGACCTCGACGGTCAGCGTCGGCGCGGTCGGCGCCGAACGCACCATCACCAACGTCGCCGCCGGACGGATCAGTTCGACGTCGACCGATGCCATCAACGGTTCGCAGCTCGCCGCCACCAACCAGGCCGTCGACGCCATCGGCACCACGCTCAGCACCATCGGCGGTTCCGTCACCAATCTCGGCAACACGTTCAACAACATCGCCGGCGACACCTCGACGGCCTATACCGATGCCAACGGCATAGGCATCCGCTACGCCCGCACCAACGAGGCCGGGCTGGCGCAGACCGATTCCTTCGCCCAAGGCGTCGGGTCCACAGCGGTCGGTTACAATGCGACCGCGACCGGCATCAGCGCGCTGTCGCTCGGCCGCGACAGCAAGGCCAGCATCGACGGCAGCGTGGCGCTGGGCTCGGGTTCGATCTCCGATCGCGCGATCGCTCCGGCCACCGGCCAGATCGCGGCCGGTCCGTCCAACTTCATCCAGTACAACACGAGCGACAAGACGCTGCTCGGCGCCGTTTCGGTCGGCGATGTCAACTCCTACCGGCAGATCACCAACGTGGCCGACGGCACGCAGGACCAAGACGCAGTGACGGTGCGCCAGCTCGCCGGCGCCATCGCTGCCGTATCGGTTACCTCGACGAAATACTTCCACGCCAATTCGGCGGCGGGCGACTCGCTCGCGGTCGGCGCGGAATCGGTCGCGGTCGGCCCGACGACTGTCGTCAACGGCGACAATGGCATCGGCATCGGCAATGGCGCCATCGTCGACCTGACAGCGCCCGGCGGAACGGCCATCGGCCAGAACGCCCATGTGTTGCTGGCCGACGGCCTGGCGCTCGGCACCAATTCGCTGGCGTCCGGTGTCCAGTCGGTGGCGCTCGGCGCCGGCGCCCAGAGCACCTTCATCAACAGCGTGGCGCTCGGTGCGCAATCCATCACCACGGTCGGCGCGCAGGCCGGCTACACGGCCTTCGCGCTCGCCGGTCCGCAGACCTCGGTCGGCGAGGTGTCGATCGGCGCCGCCGGGGCCGAACGCAAGCTGACCAATGTCGCAGCGGGTTCGGCCGATACCGACGGCGTCAACGTCTCGCAGTTGCGCGGCGTGACGAAAAACGTCACCGACCTGTTCGGCGGCGTTACCACGATCAATCCCGACGGCTCGATCACCGGCCCGACCTACACTATCCAGGGCAACAACTACTCGACCGTCTATGACGGCCTGACGGCCGTCGACAATGCCCTGACCACCATCAGCAATGGCGGCGGCATCAAATACTTCCACGCCAATTCGACGCTGGCCGACAGCATCGCCGGCGGCACCAACGCGGTGGCGATCGGGCCGGAAAGCGTGGCGAGCGGCGCCGAGAGCGTGGCTGCGGGCCATGGCTCGACGGCTACCGGGGCGGGCGCCGTCGCGCTCGGCCAGGGTGCGCATGCCAACAACGCCAACGATGTGGCGCTCGGCTCCGGCTCGGTGACGCAGACAGCCGTCGGCACCTCCAGCACCGTCATCGGCGGCAAGACCTACACCTTCGCCGGAACGACTCCGACCGGAACCGTCAGCGTCGGCGATGCCGGCGCCGAGCGGACGATCACCAACGTCGCCGCCGGGCGCGTCGATGCCGGCAGCACGGATGCGATCAACGGCTCGCAGCTCTACGCCACCAACACGGCGATCGAGGATTTGAAAGCCGGCGTCGGAAACCTCACCCAGAACGCGGTGACCTATGACGCCCCGGGCGGCGTCAAGTCGAACACCATCACGCTGCAGGGTGGCGACGTCAACGCGCCGGTCGTCATCTCCAATGTCGGCCCCGGCGTCAAAGGGACCGATGCGGTCAATGTCGACCAGATGAACCAGGGCCTGACCGCCGGCAAGAGCTATACGGACAACCGCGTGGCTTACGCTATCGATACGTCCAACGACTACACCGACAAGGTAGCCGCCACGACCCTGCAGCAGGCCAACGACTATACCGACCAGAAGCTCGGCCAGCTCAATTCGGACATCAACGGCATCCGCGACGAGGCCCGGCAGGCGGCCGCGATAGGTCTCGCCGCCGCCTCGCTGCGCTACGACGACCGGCCCGGAAAGCTGAGCGTCGCGGCGGGTGGCGGCCTCTGGCGCGACGCAGGCGCCTTCGCCTTCGGTGCGGGCTACACCAGCGAGGACGGCCGCATCCGCGGCAATCTGTCGGGCACGGCAGCGGGTGGGCATGTCGGCGTCGGCGCCGGCATCAGCTTCACCTTGAACTGAGGCAGGGATGAAAGGACTTGTTGCCCTGACCTGCCTGGCGCTTTGCGGCGGCCTCGTGCCGGCCGCCGGGCAGGTCGCGTCGACCTACAGGATCAAGCCTTCGGACGTGGTGCTCCCGCCCGAGGTGAAGCTCGGAGACTACCAGCGCACCATACGCCCATTCGACAACTGGACGCTGATCTGCGACGAGAACCTCAAAGCCCGCAAGAAGGTCTGCAACGTCTCGCAGATCATCGAGGACGCGTCCGGCAAGATGGCCTTCAGCTGGTCGCTTGCCGCCACCCAGGACGGCAAGCCGTACATGATCCTGCGCACCGCCCCGAACGCCAGGAGCGATGGCCTGGTGTCCGTGAAATTCGATGGACAGAAGCAGCCGATCGACGTGCAGCTGAACGGCTGCAACGAAATGGTCTGTGTCGGCATGTTGCCGGTCGGCCCCGTCATGCGCCGGCAGATATCGCAGAACGCGACGCCGGCGATCTCCTACTCGACGGTCGATGGGCAGACGATCACCGTTACCGCAACGCTCAAGGGGCTGTCAGACGCCCTTTCACCACTCAAATAACCGAGGCGCCACCATGAGCCAGCAGGACCAGTTCACGTCCGCCAAACGCACTCCGAGCGTCGAGGCGGATCGGCAGAGGCGGGCCGAGCCCCCAAGGCGCTGGCCACGCGCGGCCGGATATTCACTGCTGGGATTGGTCGTGGCGGGGCTTGGCTTCGCCGCCGGGAATTACGCCGCGGTCGCCAATCTGGTCGGCGGCGCGACGGCCGCACCTGCAGCAACAGCGGCGGCCCCCGTGCTTCCGGACACGCCCTTCCTCGAGCATGTCAAGCAGGCCGGTGTGCAGGCCTGCTCGACCGTCTATCCAGTGCTCGGACAGATCCTGACGACCGGCACGAAATACAGCGTCAAATCCCTGTGGAACGACCAGGCCGCCGACAAGCACGCCATCCAGGCTTTTGTCGGCATGGACTATGCGTCGGAACGCTATAGCGGACCGGCCGCCGGCATCGTCTTCGCATCGCCCACCGCCACGGGTTGCGAAGGGGCGATGGTGCGGGTGGCGCCATTCGCCAGCCCGTGCGCCGACATCCCATCCATCCTGCCGCAGGGCAGCAAGATCACCGACCATCTCGGGCAGGTCGAGGTCTACGAGCTCGGCGGCAATGCCGGTGAAGCGCTTCTCCTGCCGACGGGCAAAAGCTGTGTGGTGATCTCCCTTGCTTCGGCGGCGAAGTAGGACGCGAAGCGAGTGAGGTCAAGGAAAGGATGCCGACCATGAGATTGCAGGCTTTGGCAGTTTTGGGCTTGACCTTGTTGTGGAGCGGACAAGTCGTCTCAGCCGACCTTGTGGCCCCATCGGAACCGCAACAGGAGGAAAAGGGCATATGGGCGGCCATTGCCTATTCGCAGGCCGATAGCAAATACGGCTTCTTCTGGGGCGCCGACAAGCGGCAGGAAGCGAAGGACATCGCACAGAAATATTGCGAGAACGCAGGCGGAAAGGCCTGCAACGTCGTCACCGTCTTCCGCAACCATCGCCATTGGAATGATGACGACGAGACCGGCTTTCCCTACAAGCACTGCGGTGCGCTTGCCGTGGCAGACAAAGTGGAGAACCGTTTCACGCCCTGGGGCGTGAACTCGGCCGAGACCCGTCGGGAAGCGGAGGATCTCGCTTTGCATGCCTGCGAGGCGACGGGAGAGAAATGCAAGATCCGCGAATGGGTCTGCACATGAAGCTTGGCCCGAAGGCCGTCTCCGCATGTGGGGCAATCCTGTTTTCGTTGATGTCACCGGCGTCCGCGCAGCAGCAGGTGGCGGCTGTCCCGGATGGACCCTCATCGCTGCGTGAGGTCTATCAGGACTGGAGCGTGACCTGTTCGGTACGGGAAAAGGCGAGAGTGTGCTCGCTTGCGCAAGACCAGGTCCAGCAGAACGGGCAGAGGCTTCTTGCCATGGAGATCGCGGCACGCCCGGACGGTTCGACGACGGCTACCCTGCTTCTGCCCTTCGGCATCCTCCTTGATCCGGGCGTGACGCTGCAGATCGACGATCAACCGCCGCTGTCCCCGCAGCGCTTCAGGACCTGCCTGCCGACGGGTTGCGTCTCCGTCTTTACGATCGATCGGCCGACGCTTGGAAAGCTGAGGGGAGGCTCGGTGCTGAAGCTCAATGTCACGACGGACGCCGAGACCCCGCTGAGCTTCCCTGTGTCGCTTCGCGGCCTGACCGCGGCGCTCGACCGCATGGTGGCGTTGAGCGCAAATTAGGGTGCGCGCTGACCAGCTTTTGGCCGCAGTGAGCCACATGAAGCGTACGCCGGCCGCCGCGATGGAGTATTTTTGGGCGCGGCATCCAAAGGGGCGTGCCTGAAAAGGGCTCAACTTCAGGTTGGATCATCGACAGCCGCTATCCGAACCGGCCATGATTCTGGCCATACCGGCCCACTGGCCTGCCGTTTTTTGTGCTTTCCCACTGAATGCGGCGTCCGGATACAACCGCAGCGAGCCGACGTTATGTGCTATTTTTGCTACATCTCGCAGCCTTGTTGCCCAAAAAGGCTATTTAGCGATCTCTAAATCAATAATCGCTCACATATTTCGTGAATCTGTGAATAATCCACCGACGGGCAGGCCTTGGCTTGGTTAGCGCTCTGAAAAGGACGCTGGGGAAACGTTAGGGTGGGATTAATGAATACGACAAACATGTCGACCATAGGCAGGCGCCTTGGTCTTTTGATGGCGGCCACCATGCTGACCTGCGGCAGTGCTCACGCGCTCACGCTCAAGGAGGCGATGGCTGTCGCGGTGGAGTCCAATCCCGAGATTGGACAGGCGATCGAAAATCGCGAAGCCATCGAGTTCGAGTTGCGGCAGGCCAAGGGCCTTTATCTTCCCAGTGTCGATGTCGAGGCATCGGCTGGCGTTCGCCGGCTCGACAATCCGTCCCGGCGCTCTCTTTCCATCGAAGGCGATGCGCTCTATCCGGCTGAAACGGATCTTACCGTTTCGCAGACGCTTTATGACAGCGGCGGAAGGCGGGCCGAATTGAACCGTCAGGCATCGCGCGTCGACGGCGCTTCGTTCCGCGTTCTGGAACGGTCCGAATTCATCGGGTTGTCCGTTGTCCAGGACTATCTGGAATACATGCTGCAGGCCTCGATCGTTGCCGAAGCGAAGAAGAATCTCGGCTTCCACCAGGCAATTCTCGGCGACATCCGGCAAGGCATCTCGGGCGGCGCGCTGAACGAGGCCGACCGGCAACAGGCCGAGGAACGGCTGTTCGCCGCCAAGGCGCGCATGCAGGAGGCGACCGAGGAACTGGAAGCGGCCAAGATCCGCTTCTTCAAAACCGTCGGAAAGCCACTGACCAGCCCTTCGAGGCCCGGCGATGTTTCGGCCGCACTCCCGCGCTCGCTCGACGACGCGATAGGGTTGGCGCGGGAAAGCAATCCGCGCGTACACATGGCCAACAGCGACATCGACGCGGCGGCCTCCCTCGTGGACGCTGCGCGGGCAAAATTTGGCCCCTCCATCATCGCTGAAGGTCGGGCCCGGGCAGGAACCGACATTGACGGCGACGATGGCGACACCACCGACCTGCAGGCGCGCGTGGTCCTGCGCTGGAACCTCTACCGCGGTGGCATCGACAAGGCCAACGAGCAGGAGCAGATCCGCCGCACCAGTGAACAGCGTCTCGCGCTGCATCAGGTCCAGCGCGAAATCGAGGAAGCCGTTCGCACCTCATGGGATCGCCGTTTCCGGCAAGCCGATCTGGCAAAGACCCTGAGGCAACAAGCCGCTGCCAATGAGAAGCTGGTTGCTTCCTATCGCGAGCAGTTCAAGGTCGGACAGCGCTCGCTGCTCGACGTGCTCGACGCGCAGAATACACGGTTCAACACGGCAACACTGGCGGATACCGCGTCCTACGCATCGCTGTTTGCCCAGTACCGGCTCCTGGCCGCGACCGGACAGTTGCTGAAAACGATGAATCTCGAGCCGGCAAAGCAAGCGACGGCCTATGCACGCACCGAGTTCGCAGCACCGGAAACCGCGGACACAGAAACCTATGCGCGGACGCCATCGGAGCAGAAGAACGACCTGCCATTCGATATTCTCGCTCCGGTGAGGAAGAAATAGGACAGCACAAGGTCCAGCGAGCGTCCTGACGGGCAGATCGTGAACCAGCAACCCAACATCCTCTCCCCGAAGGAGGCGTTCAAGGCCTGCTTCTCGGCCGTTGCCGGATATCTCGGCAGGCCGAGCGCGGAGACCGTGCTGTTTGCCGGCGTGCCGCTCTCGGACACGCGAATTGCGGCCGACGACATCAGGCACCTTGCCGAACGCATCGGCCTGGAAGTCACCGAGTTCAATCATCGCGATTTTCTCAGGGGGCGTATCGACCTGCCGGCCATCGTCTTTCGCGTCAGCCAATTGCCCGTCGCCCTGCTGGCTCTAGGCGAAGGCGATGCGTATATCACCGCGCCCCAGGAAGACGGCCGCACCACGATCGGCCGGTTGGAACTGGCCGCCAGCTACATCAGCGGCGGCGCTTCCTTTTCGATCACCTATGCCAATGCCGCCGAGACCATGTCGGTCGGCTCGGCGGCCAGGATCGAGCGAAGACATTGGCTTACGGGGACGATGGGCGCTTTCTGGCGCACCTACTCGAAAGTCGTCCTGGCGGCGGTGTTCATCAATCTGCTGGCCATAGCCTCGCCGATCTTCACCATGAACGTCTACGACAGGATCCTGCCGAACAAGGCAATATCGACACTGTGGGTCCTGGCTCTCGGCATCGGTGCGGTCATCCTGTTCGACCTGCTTTTGAAGACGGCAAGGGCTTCCCTCATCGACTATGCCGGCCGCAAGGCGGATCTGCGGATATCCTATCTGCTGTTCGAAAAAGTGCTGAACTCGTCGCTTTCGGCGCGCCCCGGCTCGACCGGTGAATACGCAAACAGGATCACGCAATATGAATTCGTCAGGGAGTTCTTCACCTCCAACACCATAAGCGTGTTCATCGACACGGCATTCGTCTTCGTCTTTCTCCTTGTGATCTATGCAATAGGCGGCTGGCTGGTGATCATACCGGCGCTGGCCTTCGTGATGTCCGTCATCGTCGGCCTGGTCACCCAGCGCCGCATCGGCAAGCGCGTCGCCGCCTCGATGAACGAAGCATCGCAGCGCCAGGCCCTGCTGGTCGAATCCATCTCGACGCTGGAGACCATCAAGTCGCTGCGCGCCGAGGCGTATCTGCTGCGGAAATGGGGAGAGCACTCCAAGAACGCCGCCAACACGTCCGAGAAAATCAAGCAGCTTTCGGCGGCGGCGGGCAACATCACCCAGTCCATACAGCAGCTGGTGACCGTCGCCCTGGTCGTGGCCGGCGCCTATGCCTTCTCGGAAGGGCATGTTTCGACAGGAGCAATCATAGGAACGGTGATGCTGGCGAGCAGGGCCGTGGCGCCGCTCGGCCAGATCGCCATAACGTTGTCCCGGTTCCGCCAGGCCATGCTCTCGCTGAGGATGGTGAATTCGATCATGGCTCAACCGGAAGACCGGCCCGACACGGTGGGCTTCGTCAACCGCCCCATCCGCAAGGGCGCGATGGTGTTCAGGAATGTCGGGTTTGTCTATCCAGGCTCGGAAAACGAAGTTTTGACCGGCCTGAATTTCTCGGTCAAGCCGGGTGAGCGGATCGGCATCATCGGCCGCATAGGATCGGGAAAGACGACGATGGGTCGGCTGGTCGGCCGGCTCTTCCTGCCGACTTCCGGTGAGTTGCTGCTGGATGGGATCGACATTCGCCAGTATCACCCGTCCGAGGTTCGCGCCGCGGTCGGCATCGTTGCGCAGGCCGGCGACCTGTTCTCGGGCACCATCAAGGAAAACCTCCTGATGGCATGCCCCGAGGCTACAGACGAACAGATCATCGAAGCGGCAAAGGCGGCCGGCGTCGACGATTTCGTCTCACGCCACCCGCGCGGCTACGACATGAATGTCGGCGAGCGCGGCACCAATCTTTCGGGCGGCCAAAGGCAGACGGTGGCGATCGCGCGCCTGCTGCTGACCAAACCGAAAATCGTCTTTCTGGACGAGCCGTCGGGCTCGATGGATCTTGCTTCCGAACGCCAGTTGATCAAGCAGCTCAAAGTCGCCTTTGACCGCGACACCACGCTGATCGTCTCCACACATCGGTTCAGCATGCTTGAACTGGCCGACCGCCTGATCGTTATCGAACAGGGCAAAATCGTTGCCGACGGACCGAAGGACCAAGTCATACAGGCGTTGCAGAAAACAAGCGCCTGACAAAACAATTATTGCTGCATCCAATGCGTTGGGGCGTGGGAAATGCTTGCCAGGGAAGATCGGCCGCCGCTGTTTGCGTCGGCGTCCATATTCATCATCGGAGCGCTCTTCGTCGTTTTTGTCGCCTGGGCGTCCTTTGCCGAAGTCGATGAGATCGCACGCGGCGACGGCAAGGTCATAC
Organism: Mesorhizobium sp. M7A.F.Ca.US.005.03.1.1; assembly: GCF_003997975.1. Lineage (NCBI taxonomy): Bacteria > Pseudomonadati > Pseudomonadota > Alphaproteobacteria > Hyphomicrobiales > Phyllobacteriaceae > Mesorhizobium > Mesorhizobium sp. M7A.F.Ca.US.005.03.1.1. The sequence continues at coordinate 818 of NZ_RZRO01000130.1, read as the reverse complement.
CTGCTTCCAAGACCCAGATCATCCAGGCGAGCGAGGCCGGTGTGGTTCAGGAAATCGCCGTGACGATCGGCCAGGTCGTCAAGAAGAACGATCTCATCATCCGCCTGGACAACACGCTCAACACGTCCAGCCTTGGCGAGCAGCAGGCCAAGGCGCGCGCGCTGGAAGTGCGCATAGCAAGGCTGAAATACGAACAGGCCGGCAATCTCTCGGGCCCATTTCCGTGCCCGCAGGACATCCAGTCGGTCGCTCCGCAAATCTGCGACAATGAACAGAAGCTGCTCATCGCCCGGCGTGGGAACTTCGACAACAAGCTGTCCGTGCTCAAGTCACGCCTCGATCAGCGCGAGAAGGAACTTGCCGAGGCGGAGGCCAATTCCGATCGTCTTACCAAGAACCTGGCGGTCAGCGACCAGGAGGCAAAACTGGTCGATGCGATGGTCAAGAAAGGCCTGATGGCAAGGACCGAGCAGCTCCGGGTAGAGCGCGAGCAGACCGAACTCAACGGCCAGCTGAACCTTGCCGGCGAAACGATAAAGAAGATCAGATCGTCGATCACGGAAGCTCAGCTTCAGGTCGAGGAACTCGGCCTGCAATTGCAGCAGGAGGCGCTGGACGACCTTACCCAGGCGCTGGCGGACCTTTCGGTGGTGGATGAGACCATAAGGGGAGCCACCGACAAGGTCGCGCGCACCGATATCCGGTCTCCCGTGGACGGCATCGTCAACACGCTGGAGCTGAACACGGTCGGCGCCTTCGTCCAGCCTGGCGCCGTCGTGGCCGGCATCGTGCCAACCTCCGAAACGTTGCTGGTGGAG